>JAITBS010000478.1 GCA_031283515.1 Planctomycetaceae bacterium | reverse complement strand
GAGAGGGTTTGTTCACGTTCCTGGTCACCGGGAACGCGTCGCGCCGAGTCGCACCCGCGCCGAACCCGACAAAGTTAGAAAAAACTAGCCGAAAACTCAAAAACAAAAACGCCCGGAACACTTTTATAACTCTAAATATAGTAAAGACTTACGAAATAAGCGAATTTCAATTTGCTCATGGAATTACCAATGAGCAATGAAAAAACAAACCCTGCAACATAAGGTCGCCTACCTTGTAATTTCCAACTGTAAACAAATTCAAAAAAAATTCCACTGAATCTTACAAATTTTTTGGAAATTATCATTGAACGATTGTTTTTGGTTGTCAAAGTTTCACAATTGATTAAAATAATCGTTTATTGAACCTTATTTTTGTTTTTGCGGGTAAAAATTTCCTGCTTAGTTTGTTCCGGCGTTCCGCCGTTTACACCAACCCCAACCCATTAAGAAAATATTGAAAAAATGGACTTCGGTTATTATCCTGGTTGTGCTTTACACGGTTCCTCTTATGACTATGACAAATCAGTTCGGGCATGTATGAATCATCTCCAAATAGGTTTGCACGAACTTGATGACTGGATTTGTTGCGGCGCAACTGCCGCACACAATATCAATAAAAAATTGGCAATCGCCTTACCCGCCCGAAATCTGGCCATTGCCGAACGCGACGGTATTGAACAACTTTTTGCGCCATGCCCAATGTGTTCGATGGAACTTATTAAAGTCGGTAATGAATTAAAAAGTTCAGAATCGCTCCGCAATGAAATGTCTCAGATTGTTGAGGATGCAGTTGCCGGTAAAACAGAAATTGTCAATTTAATTCAGGTTTTTCAAAAAATCGGTCTCGAAAAAATCACCGCAGCAGTTACAAAAAAATTAGACGGCTATAAACCGGCATGTTATTATGGATGTTTACTGACTCGTCCGCCTAAAGATTTAAAATTCGATGACTGTGAACAACCAAGTTCGATGGAAACATTGCTCCGTGCTTTGGGAGCAGAACCGGTTGACAATTGGAATTACAAAACGGAATGTTGCGGTGCCGGATTGACTTTAGCCGACGATTCCGTTATTACCGATTTATCCGGAAAAATTCTTCGTAATGCCAAAAAACAGGGAGCTAATTGTATGGTTGTTGCCTGTCCGATGTGCCATGTTAATCTTGATATGAAACAACCCGCCATCGAAAAAAAATATAAAGAACAACTCGATTTACCGGTGTATTATCTTTCAGACCTTGTGGGTATTGCGTTGGGAATTTCCGAAAAAGAACTCTGCCTCGATAAACATTTCGTCAAAACAAAACCGCCTCAACCTGTTTAATTCTTACAAATTGTCCGCAATTTACGCAGATGAATATTTTTAAATAGTCCGCAGATTACACAGATTTTCGCAGATTATTTTTTGAGAATTATGAAACAGACAAACAGACAAACAGACAAACAGACAAAATGACAAAATGACAAAACAGACAAAAAAAGAACAGACTACAAGGGATTCTATCCAATTCAATAAACTTTTTAAAAAATCTGCAAAAATCTGCAAAAATTTGTGTCATCTGTGTTATTGTTGTTTTTTCATGCTGCGAATGGAGTCTCTTGTAATTTTTTACATGTAGAATAAAATAATTAGTGTTAGTTAATCATTTTTTTGTTTTTATGGAGTAATTGACAATGGCTCGAATTGTACGTGTTCTGATTATTGACGATTCGCCGTTGGTTCGGCGTATTCTTTCGGAAGGTTTATCCAAAGATCAGAATATCAATGTGTGTGGAAGTGCGTCCGATCCTTATCAAGCACGAGATGAAATTGTCAAGTTACGTCCTGATGTGCTGACATTGGATGTTGAAATGCCCAAGATGAACGGAGTGGAATTTCTTCGCAAATTGATGCCGCAATACCCGATTCCAGTGGTTATGGTCAGCAGTCTGACCGAGCGGGGACAAAAAACCACATTGGAAGCAATGGCTGCGGGAGCAGTTGATTTTGTTGCCAAACCGAAAGACGGAAACCTCGATCAAATGATCGACGAACTCAAAACCAAAATCAAGATCGCTTCTACCGCTAACGTCTCTCACTGGAAACACAAACAATACGAACCAACATCAGGAGGAAGCGGAACCGCCGGAATAAAAGCAGCCGGACAAGTGCTTTCAACCCGAATCTGTGCCATTGGAGCTTCCACCGGCGGAACGGAGGCATTACGTGAAGTAATTTGCGGATTCCCGAAAAATTTCATCGGCACCGTTGTTGTCCAACACATGCCAGCCGGATTTACAAAAATGTTTGCAGATCGTCTCAATGGTCTTGCTCAGGTTATTGTCAAGGAAGCGGCGGACGGTGATGTGATTTATGACGGACGAGTTTTAATTGCTCAGGGTGGTAAACAATTAGAGGTTGTTCGTTCGGGAATGGGTTGGTGTGTTCGGTGTTTTGATGCTCCGTTGTGTTGTGGTCACCGTCCTTCCGTAGAGCAGATGATGTTTTCTGTTGCCAAAAATGTCGGAAAAAAAGCAATTGGAGCGATGTTAACTGGTATGGGAGCGGACGGAGCGAATGGAATGAAGGCAATGCGTGATGCTGGTGCCAGGTGTATTGCTCAGGACGAAGCAACATGTGTCGTGTTCGGAATGCCTAGAGAAGCCTACGAAAAAGGCGGTGCCGAGTCACTCGTACCACTCCCGCGAATTGCTCAAACTCTTGTCGGATTCTTAAGATAGTTGTTGCCGGATGTTAATATTGTTCGCCTAAATATGTCAACTAAACCGGTTTTGCCGCTTTTACCTGTTTCAACTCATGAACGTTGGATCGGAACAATTTTTTCATTCCTTTCGACATTATGCTATGCTGTTTCGAATACAATTATTCGTTTCTTGACGGATTACAATTTTGATAATGATTGGATTTTGTTTTACAAGGAATCGGTTGGTTTATTTATTTTAATTCCTTGGTTGATGTTGCGATTATTTCAGGGGCGATTTCAATTTATTTCCAAGCGGTTAATTTTTTATGTGATGTTTGCGGCGGTTTTTTGTCAATTGATTGGAGCGCATCTTCAAGTTCTTGGTTATGCAGTGATTGGTCTTGTTATTGCGGTTCCGCTTATTCAATCGTCCACACTTCTTGGGGTTGCTATTTTGGGACGATATCTACTTGGAGACCCATTGTCACAACGGCGCAAAATAGCAATGATCATTTTAATTACTGCTGTTATTTTGCTTAGTGTCGGTAAAGAACTCACATTAGAATCCGGTACAGCAATAGTTCAATCACAAAATACCGGTTTTTTCTTACTTATTGCTGCTGGGACAATTCTTGCTGGAATTTCGTATTCGATTTACATTATCATTTTGCGGCATGTTATTCGTAAATACTGGAATGAAAACAACAGTGCATGGCTTTCGTTTCAGTTTTCGCAATGGGTTGGATTTGATTTTCGGAACAGCCCGTGCGAAACCGGAAAATGTTACGCACCATTTCCTGTAACTCTGATGATGTGTGTTGTTCTGAGTGTTGGGATTATTATTTTTGGTTCCTGTTTATTCTGGAAACAGGGAATAACGGGATTCTATAATGTTCCGAGGTGGGCATGGGGAGTGATACCGATTTCTGGTATTTGTAACACGCTTGGTTTTTTCTTTCAGATTCAGGGACTTCGAATGACTACGGCGGTTCAGGCATCATTGATTGCCGTCAGTCAAATTCTTGTTCTTTCATTGATTGGTTTTGCTTTTTTCAATGAAACAATCAACCTACTCGTTCTTTTAGGATTAATGCTCACTGTTTACGGTGTTGTCATGTCCGCTAAACCGGAGAAGTAAAATAATTCGTAATCTATCTGCGGCATTTTTGTTTTTCGATTTTCATTTCACCTTGAACGAGGCGGAATTTTCCTAACCGTAGGTCAAATGAGTAGTGGAGAGTGGATAATGGAGATTTTGTTGCGCAAACAGTTAAAATTCCGCATGTGACACTATTCACGTTCAGTATTTTGGAGATTCCCTCTTGTTAATTGAGATAAATGAGATAATATATCGTGTTTGATAGTTCGAGTTTTTGACCAATTCCGCCGCTCACAACGGCAATCTATATTTTTTACGAATCAATGTTGCTCCGTTCACTTTTTCAGAATTTTCAACCACAACTTTTTTCCGTTTTCAAAGAAGGTTACACACCACGATTATTTTTAGGCGATTTAATTGCCGGAATTATTGTTGGGATTGTTGCATTGCCGTTAGCAATTGCGTTTGGTATGGCATCGGGTGTTACGGCGGAGCAAGGACTTTACACGGCAATTGTCGGCGGATTTATTGTGTCGATTTTCAGCGGTTCCCGTGTTCAAATCGGCGGTCCCACTGGTGCTTTTATTGTGATTGTTTATGGTGTTGTCCAATCACAGGGAATTCAAGGGCTAATGTTGGCAACCATTCTTGCCGGTATCATCCTGATTGTCATGGGGCTTTGCGGACTCGGAACTCTTATCAAATACATTCCGTATCCCGTAACTCTCGGATTCACCTCTGGAATTGCCATCATCATTGCCGCTTCGCAAATCCCGCAACTACTCGGATTCTCACTCGGTAATGAAAAAATTCCGGCAGAATTTATCGAAAAAATATTTTTCTTCTGTCAACATTATCGCACCACCAATTATTGGGCATGTGGTTTATCCTTGTTTTCGGTTGTTGTGATTCTGTTGACACCGCGTTTTACCAATCGAGTCCCTGGTTCATTGATTGCCGTTATATTAAGTACATTATTGGTTTACTGTTTTCAACTTCCAGTGGACACGATTGGTCAGACTATTGGAAAACCGTCCACTCCTTTGGAACTTAGTTTACCGGTGTTCACTATTCCGGTAACTGATTGGCGGTCTGTTCTGCCGAACCTCTCCAATCTTTTCAGTGCGGCGGTTGCTATTGCGATGCTTGGGGCGATTGAATCACTTCTTTCGGCAGTGGTTGCGGATGGAATGACCGGCGGAAAACACCGTTCCAACACTGAACTCGTTGCTCAAGGAATTGCCAATGTTGTTACACCTTTTTACGGCGGTATTCCGGCAACCGGAGCCATTGCACGAACCGCAACAAATATCCGCAACGGCGGTCGAACTCCGGTCGCCGGAATTATTCACGCTGTCACACTTCTCACGATTGTTCTTTGTTTTGGAAAATACGCTGCTATGATTCCGCTTGCGGCATTGGGAGGAATTTTGATTACTGTTTCGCTCAATATGAGTGAATACCGTCTTTTTTCCAAGATGATTTTGCGTGCTCCGAAAAGTGATACTGCGGTGATGTTGATTACATTTTTTCTGACGGTGTTTCTTGATTTGACGATTGCGATTCCGGTGGGGTTGATTTTGGCGTCATTTCTATTTATGCGGCGGATGGAACATCATTTTGGAACCGGATTGATCGACCAACATCTTTACACACTGAGCGATGATGATCCGCACGAAGATCCAATGGCACTTCGTTTGTTTGATGTACCGGATGGAGTTCATGTGTACGAGATTAATGGACCATTCTTTTTTGGTGCTGCCGGAAAATTCCAGTCGGCAACAGCAGGGGAAGCCTGTCGGGTTATTATTCTTCGGATGCGTAATGTTCCCATGATGGACGCAACTGGAATTAATGCGTTGGAAGAATTACTACGGCGTGCCGAAAAAGATAAAACAACCGTTTTATTCACCGGAGTACAACCGCAACCTTTGAATGTCATGCGAAAATACGGACTCTTAGAACGAATCCCGCCGGAACATATTCATCATACGATTGTCGAAGCATTACCCTATGCCGCCGACATCGTCGAAGAACAATTACAAAAAGAGAAAAAGTAATTAATAGTGAATAGTTATGAGTGAGTAGTGAATAGTGTCGCACGCGGAGTAATAACGTTTTGGGTAGTAATCCCGCTTGCGAACCTCATTTTCACCTCATTTAAAAAACAAAACAACCTCTTGTCAATAGCATTTTAATTTGTTGAAAATAAGCCTTACAATAAAACACATTTGTCATTCACATAGTAAATGGAATAAAATAATCAATAAAAAATAATAAATTAAAATTGATACTTTATTTATGTACGACCCCTTAGTTCTTATTTTTTTAAGGATGTGATTAATAAAAAGCAATGTTTTTCAGAGGTTTCCTTTAAAATTCACGCGGTTTAAAACCTTTGGGAACATCAATTGTAATAGTATCACCGCTTTGGGTGAATACGAAAAAACCCAATTTAATCGCCTCATCTTTAGCAACCTTAGGAAAAACAGCTCCGGCAATACCACCGATAAAGATCTTACGGGTATCCCGAAGTTGTTCGTAATGGTGACGTACCATTCCCATACGTTTCAAATGTCTTCGAACATCGTGAACAGTTGGTTTGACTTTGATCTCCACAACTGCAATGGTCTTCTCATTTTCAAGCAAAACATCAACTTCAGTAACAACTTGACCATTCTCACTGACTTTGAATCCGCGTTCGAAAACAGTATCGAAATGATAACCAAGCTCATTGAGCCGCGCACCGATACCAGGAGCAACCAAATGTTCGGCGACTTCGCCAAAACGATTACTTAATTCACCAATCGCTTTACTCAGTTTATTAACTTCCAAACTGGTCTTTTGGATCTGTTCATCAAGTTTCTTGCTGGTTTCCTGATTTTCTTC
>JAITBS010000369.1 GCA_031283515.1 Planctomycetaceae bacterium | reverse complement strand
CGGGTAATGGTGCGGTTTTGAATGTCTTCGGCTTTCACCTGCGAAATGGCGCCGGTTACGGAACTCTTCTTTTGTACACCATAACCGATAACAACTACTTCGTCTAATGCTTTGTTGTCTTCCTCCATTGTGATGTTCAACACTCCGTTGATAGCGTGTTTTTCCTGACTTATGTAGCCGACATAAGAATACACGATCACGGCTCCCGGATTGGCGGAAAGTGAATACTTCCCTTATACATCCGTTACCGTACCGTTGTTTGTTCCTTTTTCAAGGATACTGACGCCAATCAAAGGTTCGTTCCTTTGATCAACAACGGTTCCTGAAATTTTTACCTGATTTTGAGCAGATAAATAAGTTACATTCACTAAAAAAAGAATAAACAGAATTGTTCTTCTTTTCATTCGATTAGAAATCATTTTTACCATGTGTTCAGTATTAAATTAAGTTAATAATTGAATTTTTTTATTCACACAAATCTATATATAGAGTTAGCAAAATTAGAAAAAACCAACCGTGCGGATTGTCTGTGGTGTTCAAATGTTTTATTAAATTGTGCAAATAATTTGTCTATTTGTTCAAAAGTTTGTTTATATTATCAAAACATGTTGTAGAATATGTTTTTATGTAACGTATCGAGTCGAAGTATATATATTAATACCTACTTTTGCAGTTATATGAAAAATTACACTTTGTTATTCCTTATTTGCGGTTTGTTGTCTTCCTGTACGGAAAATGCCAACCGGCCGGCGGACGATACATTTCCATCGCAAATCAATAGTAATATGCTGATTTCCACCGATATTTCCAATCAGCAAATCACCGCTTTCGCCGAAGACAGCATGGGTCATATTTGGATAGGCACGTCGCGCGGACTCAATAAGTTCAATGTCCACGAATTTCAACAATATTTCAATGCCGCCGATTCGCTGAGCCTTTGTTTCGACCAGATTTCGCAAATTTTCCGCGACAGTCGGAACCGTTTGTGGGTAGGCACACGAAACGGTATTTGCCGTTATACCGACAAGGATTGTTTTGAACGGATTCCGATTGAAAATTTCAGCCGGAATGTGGTGGAAATTCTGGAAGATTCCGAAGGGCGGATTTTTCTCAACATGGTGGAACAACTGTGCAAATATCAACCGGAAGAAAACCGTTTTACGGTCGTTATTCCTAATTTCGACGTGGAAAAAGATTGGTCAACCCGCTGTTTTTTAGATAAGTCCGGACATCTTTGGGCGGTCAGCCGAAACATGTTGCGCTGTTACGAAACGTCAAGTCTTCAATTGTTGAAAACCATAGCGTTGCAAATTCCTACACATACGGTTTTCATGCAAGACAACGACGTATTGTGGTTATTATGGGGAAATACTCTCACGCTGTACGATACACGTAACGACCGGTATTTGCCTGTTCCCGGCGCCATTCGCCGGCATCCAAGGCTTTTGGAATCGATTATCACACAGATTTATCCGTATTCCGATTCGGCATTGCTTATCCATACGACCAACGGGCTGTTTTTTTACAATCCGGCCGATCAAACGGTGGTCTATCAAACGGAAGATGGGTTTCCGTTCAATGCGCCCAATGCCAAAATTACTACGATGTTTACCGACTCGCAGAAAAATCTCTGGATAGGTACAGCCGATCAGGGATATATGGTAAAATATAATTACAAAGAGCGTTTCAATACGAACAACTACCTTTTTTCGCATTTCAAAAACAAATCGGTAACCGCAGTAACCACCGATAAAAACGGCAATCTTTGGTTGGCAACTTCTATGGATGGCGTTTTTATGTATCATGCTGAAAACAAGACTGTTTATCCGATAAAAACACAACAATTCCTGCAAGCGAAAGAGAAATTTCTCCGAAACCGGGTAACCAATATTTTCATTGACAACGAAGGTTTTTTGTGGCTGATGTCGGAAATGAGCCGGATTTTTCGCTGCCGTTATGCCGACGGACAGTTGCACTTGGTAAAGGAATACTGGTTGCCGACGGGCGGCTCGTTTTCCATGATGCAGGACGCCGACGGTAATTTTTACATCGCCGGATTTAACGAAAACATTTATATCATGCGCAACGGGGAAACGCAATTTTCGCCGCTCCCGCTTTTTTCGCCGCATTACGTTTTTACCAACAAAATTATCCGGCTTGCAAACGGCAATATTTTGCTCGGCGCATTTGCCGAAAACCTTGTTTTGATTTCGGACGCCGGAAAAACCGTAAAACGCATTGACGTAATGCAACACATCAAAAACTCTGTTTTTGTGCCGACGGCGCTTTTTGAAGATTCGGCAGGCAATATTTGGTTCGGTACGATGTACAACGGTTTATTCCGATACTCGCCGAAAACAGGTAATGTGGAAGCTATCGGCGGAACGGCTTGCCGGGATATTTGTGAAATTCTGGAAGATACGCAAAACAATTTATGGATCAGTACTCTTTTCGGATTGAGCAAATACGACCGCGCAACGGGGAAAATCGTCAATTACTACAAAAGCGACGGCATCGGAGGCAATCAGTTCAACGAGCGAAGCGCCTGCCGCACCCAAGAGGGTACGCTGATTTTCGGAGGAACTCACGGATTGACTTTTTTCAATCCTGCCGAGCCTACCGAAAACCGGCAGATTCCTTTATTGTTTGAAAACCTGAAAATCAATAACAAACTTGTTTTTCCGTACAACAGTCAAATTATAGATAAACATTTAACATACAACCCGGAAGTTCGCTTGAAACACAACGAAAACAATATCGCCATTTCGTATTCGGCATTGGATTATGCCGAATTTCCCCGCGTGCGTTTTTTCTTCAAAATGGAAAAGGATGGGGTGGATAAAGAATGGATGGATTTGAATAATTATCACGAAGCCTATTTCTCAAACCTTTCTCCGGGAAAATATATTTTTAGCGTGAAAATGACCAATCACGACCAGACGGTTACCGAAGCCGAAAATCAATTATCAATCATTATTTCGCCGGCGCCGTGGGGGAGCTGGTGGGCGAAATGTTTTTATATTTTATTGTTAACGATTTTTGGATTAATTACTTACAAGATAATTTATAATACTCGGAGCAATAAAGCCGCGATTCGTCGCGAACAGGAAGAAAAAGAGCAGGAGAAGCGCATCAATGAGATGAATATGAGCTTTTTCACCAATGTTTCGCACGAATTTCGTACGCCGCTTACCATGATTTCGGGTCCTGTTATGCAACTTTGTAACGACAATTCCATTTTGGGTGAAAACAAGAAAATGCTTTATATCATTCAACGTAGCGTAAATCGTATGCTAAAGTTAGTCAATCAATTACTTGATTTCAACAAACTGGATTACGATGCGTTGAAACTGCAAGTAAAACGCACCGATATTGTTTCGGCGCTGGTACAAACAAGCGATATTTTTCGCGTAAACGCTGAAAACAAGCAAATTAACCTGTTATTGTATGGTTTGGAAGATTCGTATATCACGTGGATTGACGGCGACAAATTGGATAAAATCGTAGGTAACTTGTTTTCCAACGCATTGAAATTTACTCCTGCGGGGGGAAAAATTATTCTCTTTTTCGACGTCATCAGCCGGGGCGAGGCTTTGGCAAAATTTCCGTTAACAGACAAAGATATTAGTCCGGAGTATGTTAAGATTATGATTGCCGATTCGGGACGCGGGATTCCCGCAGATAAACTGGAAAAGATTTTTGAACGCTACTACCAGATAATCGACCAAGATAAAGGCGCTTATAATTGGGGCGCCGGCATTGGGCTGTATTATGCGCGGCGGCTTGTCGAACTTCATCACGGCTATATCCGCGCGGCTAACGGCAATGATGGCGGCGCGACGTTTACGGTAATCCTGCCTGTCGCCGACGAAGCTTATTCGGCGGAGGAAAAAGAAGCGGGCAAAGAGGAACAAAACGAGGTTTTTCCGCTTCAAACGCAAAAACAACTGGGAGAAATGCAAAGCGACGACAACGACAAACATCGTTATAAACTGTTGGTCGTGGACGACGACACGGAAGTCAGCCATTACCTAAACACGTTGCTTTCTCCCGATTATAAAGTGATTAACCGTTTCGATGCCGACAGCGCCATGAAAGCGATCGAAGAAGAAGCGCCCGATTTGATTATCAGCGACGTAGTGATGCCGGGCGTCAGCGGATACGACTTCTGTCGCAGAATAAAAGAGAATTTGCAACTTTGCCATATTCCGGTCATTCTCGTTACGGCAAAAACGACGGTCGAAAGTCAAGTTGAAGGTTTGAATACAGGCGCAGATGCTTATGTTAACAAGCCTTTCGACCCGCATTACCTCACGGCATTGATAAAATCGCAACTGAAAAACCGCGAAAACGTGCGTAACCTTTTGGGCAAAAAGACGAAAACAGACAAAATGGATCAGAATGCGCTTTCGCCTCAGGACAAAGCATTTATGACGGAACTTTATCGCTTGATGGAAACCGAGTTGTCAAATACAGAACTCAACATCGCCCGAATGACGGAAGTGTTGAAAATTTCGCGCACCAAACTTTATTACAAAATCAAAGGATTGACGGGCGAAAATCCGAATGTCTTTTTTAAAACCTATAAACTGAATCGCGCCGCCGAATTGTTGCAGGAAGGCAAATACAATATTTCCGAAATAGCCGACATCACCGGCTTCAGCACTTTGTCGCATTTTTCGACGAGTTTTAAGAAGCAGTTTAAAGTAAGTCCGAGTGAGTTTTGAAATA
>JAITBS010000319.1 GCA_031283515.1 Planctomycetaceae bacterium | reverse complement strand
CCGCGAGTTGCATGACCGGCGAGTTTTCCGCCGTCGATATAAAATTCATCGAGCCATTCAACCGGAAAAAAACCGCATTCGGCAAGGGTTGCGTAATAACCCGCAGCGGCATGACCTTTGCTCAAAATGAAACGATCACGATTCGGATTATCAATATTTTCCGGCGAGACATTCAAAATTTTCCCGTACAAAACCGCCATAATTTCCGCCATCGAAAAATTCCCGCCAAGATGCGAACTTTTCGCAACAGAAATCATTTGCGTTGCATGAATACGGATTTGATGAGCGAGGTTTTGAATATTGTGCTGAAACATTTTATTTAACAATAAAAGCAGGAGTATGGGTAATAGGTAATTTTTGAATTGAAATTTTTTGATTTTGAAAAAATTCATCAAGGGCGAGAGTTGCTCCTTCCCAGAATGAGTAGTCATCAAAGAGTATTAGTCCGCCGGGAACCATTCGTTTCCAGCAGTTTTCGAGAACGGTAATTGTTGGTTCAAAAACATCAACGTCTAAGTGAACAAGACTCAGACGCATTCCGGGTTGTTTATCGAAAAGCGCGGGCAATGTTTCACGGATATCGCCTTTGATAAGATGCAAGTGTTTATCCAATCCTTTTTGTTCAAAAATGGACTTGAGTTCTTCAATTGAAAGAGCTTTACCGCAACGTTTTTCAAATTCTTCTATTTCTTTTTGATCGGTACTTGATCGGATATTTTCTTTTGGGAAATCGCCGAATATATCGAATGCATAGATTTGTCGGCTGTAGTTTGTTTCCAGCATATCGCGAAACGTTACCCAACGAATCAACGAAGCGCCGCGAAAAACGCCGAACTCAATTATATCGCCGGGCAAGTTGACAATACGTTTATAAAGTTCGTAATGCGCACAAAATTTTCCAAACCTGCGCGGTTCTGAAAACCAATGATAAGCATCCTCATAAGTCCAGATATTTTCTGCACTTGTTCCTCTAATAGTATAATTCATTTTAGTTTCTCCTATTTATTTGTACAATAAAATTCTTTAATTTTGTTACATACATAAACGACTTCGTCATCGGTAAGTACATGATTCATCGGTAACATAACACAATGTTCAAAAAAATTCTCGGTATAAGGCAGTGACTGTGTAAAACCAAGTTTTGCCATTTTATGAACAGGAGTTCCACCCCATTGAATTAACGTTCCTATATCATTTTGTCGAAGGAAGGTAACAAGATCATTTCGATTTTTCGCTTCAATTTCATAGTTTTGAAAAATATCAAAATAATCAGGATTACTCTCTGGAGCAGGAGGTAAAACTAATTGATCAATGTCTGCTAATTGTGAATGGTACAATGCCGCGATTTCACGGCGGCGGTAAATCCATGAATCATACTTTTGAAAACGATAATTTAGAATTGCAGCCTGCATATTATCCAAACGTGAATTGAGACACCAGTATTCCGCTTCTTGTTTAGCGTTACGTCCGAAATCGCGAAACATGGATACTTTCTTATAAATATCTTCATCATTTGTAACAACACAACCACCGTCACCCATTGCACCAAGAGTTTTAGAGGGATAGAAACTGAGAATACCGCCCTTTCCGAACAATCCGGCATATTGTCCTTTGTATTTTGCCCCTAATGCTTGTGCGGAATCTTCTAGTAACATTAATCCTTTTCGTTGACAGAGATCAAGGATGGCATCCATGTTACAACATCGTCCATTGAGTTGAGTTGGAACAATAGCTTTTGTTCGCGGAGTCAATAATTTTTCTGCAGAGTCGGCATCCATTTCATGATCCCAACCTGTTTCACAAGGAACCGGCGTTGCTCCGGTGAAATAAATTCCTGAAGCGGTTGCAATCATTGTGTGAGAACAAAAAATGGCTTCATCACCTTCCTTGAGTCCGGCAGCGCGACACAGCATCCAGAGACCATCGGTCGCATTTCCAACACCGATACAATATTTTGCTCCAAGATAAACAGCAATTGATGTTTCAAAATCAATAAGGTCTTGCTGAAGAATATAAGCACCGCGTTTGATAATATCCGAAACAATTTCAAGAATTTTTGATTCATCATCCTTAAAAATTTTCGAGTAATTGAAAAATGGAACTTTCATGTGAATAAATTGTTAGGAAAATTTTTTTAAGCAACGTTTTTATTTTTCAATAATGTATCATGACTTATTGACTTAATATAATTTTTCGTATCAGGACAGGTAATCCCGTGTTCTTCGTACAAAATTCGTACTACTTCACCGCGTAAATCGTGAAATGTTGGATATTTTTGAAGTTCTTTTGGAATCGTATTTTTTTGAACAATACGGAGGAGAGTGTAGAGAATGATTTTAATATCTGAAAAAAAGGAACGATTTTTGATATAATATTGTTGAAGTTCCAACTTATATTGCCAAAGAATACGTTCATACATTCCATTGGGATCTGGTGAACCAAGTAATATAGCTCCTTCATCAGAATTCCAGATGGAAGCCCAATCAGTGATTCCTGGTCGGACAGACAATGTGTTACGAATTTTTTCCATACGTGGTTGTGCCCACTGAAAATCTTCGGGACGTGGACCGACTATACTCATATCACCAAGTAAAACATTGATGAGTTGTGATATTTCATCGAGTTTACATTTTCGAATGAACTTACCGCTTCGTGTGATACGAAAATCGTTATCAGCAGTAGCCGCAACGCCGATTTTATCGGCATTGGCAACCATTGACCTAAACTTAAATATTCGAAACGGTTTTCCGTCTTTACCGAGACGAACTCCACGATAAAATACCGGACCTTTGGAATCGAGTTTCACCCATATTGCCACAAAAAGCAAAAGCGGCGAAAGTACAATTAAACCAAATAAACTGGCTAATATGTCAAATAAACGTTTGTGTAACAT
>JAITBS010000277.1 GCA_031283515.1 Planctomycetaceae bacterium | reverse complement strand
TACAAACTTTTTTATAGCAATAACACTGTTATGACCGCCGAAACCAAGCGACATTGACAGAGCGGCGCGGATTTCACCATGCCGTCCTTTATTCGGAATGTAATCGAGATCACATTCCGGGTCAGGAGTGTCAAGATTGAGAGTTGCCGGCAAGAAATTATCGCGAACTGCAAGTGCAGTAATAATTGTTTCGATTCCGCCGGCTGCACCAAGTGTGTGACCGATCATGCTTTTTGTTGAACTGATGGCAAGTTTATAAGCGTGTTGGTTGAACGCGGCTTTTACTGAGCGGGTTTCAACCGGATCATTTGTTGGAGTTGAGGTTCCGTGTGCATTGATGTAGTCAATCTCTTCCGGTTGAAGCCCCCCATCACGCAACGCAAGCCGTAACGCTCTTGCTCCGCCTTCACCATCAGGACTTGGCGCGGTTAAATGGTAAGCGTCGGCGGTTGCTCCGTAACCGGCAAGTTCCGCATAAATTTTCGCACCGCGACCTCTTGCGTGTTCCAACTCCTCAAGAACAAGAATTCCCGCTCCTTCGCCCATAACAAAACCATCACGATCTTTATCAAATGGTCGGCTTGCTTGTTGCGGAGTATTATTGAAACTTGTACTAAGTGCTTTAAGTTGACAAAATCCGCCGATTCCGTATTCGGTAATCGCACTTTCCGTACCACCGGCTAACATTACATCGGCTCGATTACAACGAATACGATCCAGTGCAAAACCAATCGCATCACCGCCGGAAGCACACGCAGTTACAATTACATGTGCTGAGCCGCGTATTCCAATATCCATAGAAAGATTCCCAGCCGCTTCATTAGCAATCATTTTAGGAATAGTCATTGCGGGAATTTTCGAAGCACCTTTATCATAAAGTTTATGGTGCGCTTCGTCATCGATTTCCAATCCGCCAATTCCATTGCCGAGTAAAACTCCACAACGATTCGGATCGTCAAAGGAAAACCGGTCAAGTCCAGAATCATACCATGCCTCACGACCGGCAATAATTGCAAATTGAGAAAAAAGTCCTGTTCGTTGAAGAAAACGTTTTTCAAAATAATTTTCGCCGTTATAATTTTTGATTTCTCCGGCAACACGGCACGGCAACGATGAGGCATCAAACCGTGTAATTGAAGTGATTCCACATTGTTCTGTTTTGACTGCGTTCCAAAAATTTTCCAATCCAATACCAATTGGACTGATAATTCCCATTCCGGTAATGACAATACGCCGTTCCATACCGTCCTCTTCTCACTTTGGGGTAGGTTTAGAAAAACAAGTTGATAAATTATAAAAATGAATTTGACAAAAATTCAAAAAATGTCAACATTGCTATTGTACTTAACCGCCGGAAATTGTCAATCGGACATCTTCAATATCTATATCAATACTCCAAGATACACAAAACACAAAACATACCGAAATAATAGCAGATTGTTTGTAATTGTCCGCAGATTGCCGCAGAGATTCGCAGGTAAAACTGCTCCAAAGATTAACTCGTTTACTGACCACTTGACAAGTAATAATTATAAGAGAAAATAAAACAACTTTTTGCCCCCTTCGTCTAGCGGCCCAGGACATAGGATTCTCAGTCCTGTAACACCGGTTCGATTCCGGTAGGGGGTAATTAAGTTTAAGCTAGGAATGTAAGTTCTTTGTTTTCGGGTTGTTATCGTTTTATTGTGATTTCGGGCACCTATTCAATAGGTAGGCAACCTGTGGACTCGTGCAGGTAACAAACCTCTGTCTGAAAAACAGAAGTTTAAATCATTGCCGGTTGTACGATTCGAAGCGTTTTGTTTCGTCTTTCAGACGATGTTGAGACGAGGCGTTGACCGTAGGTCGCGATTCGCTTGACCTACGGTTATGAAAATGTCACCTCTTCGAGGTGAAGAACCAAAAATAATAATTCCACTGATAGATGACCAAACGTTTTATTTGTTGGGACGTGTGATTGGCGACAACTTTTTTGATGGTCAACCGGATGCGGAATTGTACAAACCCGATGCCGCAATTGATTTATCCTCGTATTCTCCGAAAAAGCACGCCGACGGTGAAACAATCAAATTGGGAAAATGGAGTCTTTTGATTTATTAGTCCCAAATTGTTGCAACAGTATTTTGTATTGAAAGAGTGTTATAGAGTGGAGCGTGTTCGCAAGCGGATTACTGCCGAAACGTTTTAGTCAATACTCCGCTTGCGAACACACTCAACTAAAATATATTATCAACAATGGAACACAATGATGAAGAACTTCGGCTTGCGCCGTTAGAGGATGAGGAGTTGGGGCTTGCTCCGATTGAAGACGAAAACGCCCAAAAAACAATTGCTCCTGATATTCCCTACAATACCGGAACTCGTTTAATTCCGGTCATTTGTTCCGCTTGCAAGACAAGACTTTATGCCGGTGAAGATCAAGTTGGTCTTTGGAAATGTTGTCCTGATTGCGGACGTTTAACAGAAATTCTTGCAGTTGCGCCGAAGTTTATCCTGACAGCAAACGATCCTGAAACTGCCGGCGGTTATGATATTCAAGAACCGGAAGTTTCCAATCAGGATATTTTTCGGCTTAAAGCGGAAAACCAAAAATCACTCGAAGAATATCGGGAACAACAAAATCAACATAGAATTGAAAATCGACTGCCGCCGCCAGTATTCATTGATCAACCGCCAATAATGGAAGGTGTGCTAAACCATCTTTTGAAAAGCCGTAAAGAAAAAAAGGAAGAAAACACCGCTATTCGGCAACAACAGGAAATCGAAAAAGAAACCGAAGCCATCAAAAAAGCTGTTCGTGACGGAACATTGGAATCCTATCTTGCCGGTTCTGAAAATGATTCGGATAAAACAGTTGATTCGGTTACGCCAAAACCTGTTGAAAAGCAACCACCGCTTGAACCCGTAACCTCGACATCTTCGCCGCAGGTTCTTCCTCCGCCGTTACCACCTCCCTTGCCGCCAACACTAACCGTTTTTCCGCCGCCGTTGCCGCCGGAAGTTCCATCCGCGACGGTTCCGTCTGCGGCGGTTCCGTCCGCGACTCCGTCCGTGACGGTTTCGTCAACGACATTGCGGTTTCCTGCTGATTCTGAACGTTTACCATCTTCTTCTCGTTCTCATTCTTCCGGTTCCCGACATTTATCCGGTTCATTGTGGTCGCCGCTATTCGACACGCATTGCCGTTCACGAATGATCATTCTCACTCTTTGCGGAGTTCTCGGTAATTTTACCGGTGAAAAAGCACGCTCCATGATTTGGCAAATTGTGTTCGATAGAGTTTACGGTCAATCTGCCGGTTATTCGTACAATTTAATGGAAAGCGGGTTCTTTTTGATTAATTTTTGGTTTGGTGCTATTTTGAGTGTTGTTTGGTTGAGTATGCTGTTCTTGTTTGGAATTAGTCTTTTTTTGGAAACTGCTTCAGGAAAAGACCGAGTTGAATACTGGATTCCGTTTGATCTTGATTTCGGGTTTTCGTACATTGGTTGGTCATGCCTCCTTCTTTTTGTTTCCGGTTTCCCCGGTTTCATTATTTGGCAGGGAGCCAGTTTTTTCCTGCCCGACAGAGAATCAATCTTAATTGTTCTCCATTTTATGGGACAATTTCTTTGTTTTCCGATTCTTTTTCTTTGTGTTATTGAATCGGATACTTTTTACGGCAACTTCCCACGCCAAACATTAACGAGTCTCTATCAATATCCGCTGCTCTGGTTACAATTGTACGCTAAAGCAATTATTTTAGTGAGTATTCCCATTGTCATTCCGGTTGGTTTGCTTTTTGCCGGAATTGCGTGGGAGAAACATTGGTTTATGCAATCGGTGTTTTATTATTTTATTGCAGCAATTCTATTGACTTTTGGCGGTTATTTTGTTCTCCTTTATTTTCGCCTTCTCGGAAAAACAGCATGGGAAATCCGGTTAAGGCATGAAGAAGAATAATTACAAAAAAACGTAATATATCAGTCGAATATTTTTGAATTGGTTTACCGTTGGAAATTACAAGGTAGGCAACTAACAGGTAGGCGATGTTTCGCCGAAACGTCGCAACGGTTGGTTTTTTAATTGTGTTGTACGCAGTTGTTTTTTTATTTTAGCCGTAACAGAGGCAAGTCGGCGAGTACGCCGACCAACGGTGGGTGAAAACCC
>JAITBS010000217.1 GCA_031283515.1 Planctomycetaceae bacterium | reverse complement strand
CGGAATGAACCTTCTTGGGGCAGTTTGGGCAATGCTCTGCCGCGAGTCCATGCACCAAGTTTATCAGGGTGCCAAGGTAAAAACGGAACGGTTCGAATACCAAGTTTGAGAAAACGCATTAGAAATCGGAAACGAAAACCAGTTCGCATCCAAAAAGCGTAATTGCGCCAAGTTAATGTTTCAAGCCAATTTCCAGCAGGAGTTTTGATGTTAACCGCCTTTCTGCGAAGACGCACCAGAAGATGAGCTAAATCAATTTTCACCGGACAAATAGAACTGCACGCCCCACACAATGAACAAGCAAACGGTAATTTCCACGCTGTTTTAATGCCAAGCAATTGCGGAACCAGAACAGAGCCCAACGGACCAGGATAAACCCAACCGTAAGCCCAACCACCAACATGACGATAAACAGGACAATTATTCATACAAAGACCACAACGAATACATTGTAAAATTTCACGAAATTCTTTGTCTTTGAGTGCATTAATCCGCCCGTTATCGACAAGAATCAAATACATTTCACGACCAACTGCCGGACCGTTAAAAAGATGAACATAAGATGTTAATTTTTGACCGGTTCCCATTCGGGGCAACATATTCAAAAATAACGGTAAATCATCAAGTCTGGGAATAATTTTTTCGAGCCCCATTAAAGCGACATGAATTTTAGGCGAGGAGGTTGAAAGACCAATATTACCTTCATTTTCAATTAAAGCGAGAGTTCCTGTTTCGGCAATACCGAAGTTGACGCCGGAAAAACCAAGATCAGCATGAATAAATTCCTGCCGCAATTTTTTTCGGGCAATTGCGGTTAGTTCTTCATGAACTGCCGTATATTTTTCACCAAGTTTATCAGCAAAGAGTTGTCCGATTTCTGAAGCCGACAAATGTAATGCTGGTGTAACGATATGAGTTGGTCGTTGTCCGGCAAGCTGGACAATGTATTCACCCAAATCGGTTTCAAGAGTTTTGATTCCATGTTGTTCGAGAAAATGATTCAACCCGATTTCTTCGCTAACCATTGACTTACCTTTAACTGTTGTTTTGACGTTATATTTCTTTGCCAAATTGAGAATCAGGTTGTTTGCTTCGTCGGCATTGGCAGCCCAAAGAACCTTAACACCTTTGGTTTCGAGTTTCGTTACGAATTGTTCAAGCAACGTATCGAGATTTTCCAGAACGTACTGTTTAATATTGTGTGCAGACTGCCGCCAACGCGGCCAATCATCAATTGCCCAACAGACATTCAAATTCCCCTCTGCGGAACGAAGCGAGGTTGGCATCAACGATTTAGGACCATTAGCCTCCGAAAGTCCTTTCGTTTCCTTAACAAGAAATTCTGCGCCGTTTATGTTAATTGACATAGGAACCCCATCTTTTATAAATCTGATTCGGTTGAAAATTTAAAGCAACTTTTATACGCATTAGTATAATATAGACTAAATTTAAGTTTTTAGAAGTTCCCATATTAAAATTGATAACTATTTTGTTAGAATAATACGTAAGAAGTAAACAATCTTTTGTTGAGGTTATCTTCTAATTTTTGTAATATATCAGTGGCATATTTTTGAATTTGTTTACAGTTGGCAATTACAAGGTAGCAACTGAAAGGTAGGCGACCTTTCGCCGAAGGGTTGCGAACCCACGGTCGCAACGATTGTTTTTTCATTTCCGTCCGTCAACAGGGACAAGTCGGCTTTCGGCGAAAGGTTGACTACCCGCCGAAAGGTTGACGCCCCGATTCCGTAGGTAGGCGATGTTTCGCCGAAACGTCGCAACGAATGGTTTTGTTATTGTGTTCTGTGCGGTTGTTTTTCCATTTCCGTCCGTCAACAGGGGCAAGTCGGCTATCGCCGTATTGTTTATTGTTTAAAACGTTTCGGCGAAACGTTGGCTACCTTTGGAGTCCATTGGTAAACAAATTGACGAATATTCCACTGATATATTACAACATACGAAAAGAGAACAAACTAAAGATACAATTTTATTCCATTTCAATAAACTTTTGTAATATATCAGTGGAATTATTATTTTTGATTCTTCACCCCGAAAGGGGCAGCGGCAAGTTGATAGTTGAGAGTGGATAGTTGATAGTGTCGCAAGCGGAATTACTGCCGAAATGGTATTACTCAGCGTGCGAACTCTCCACTATCAACTCTCAACTATCAACTACTCGCTTGACCTACGGTTATGAAAATGCCACCCCTTTGGGGTGAAGAATAAAAAAAAATTATTCCACTGAAATATTACCAAATTTCGTGTGTTTCGTGTTCTAAAAATATTCCACTGAAATATTACGAAATTCCCTTAAATCAACATTGTGTCGGCGACTACACTGACACGATGTTTCGGAAACACTTCGCATTTTTACCTTGGTTTGCTTGCAGGTTTGAAAGGTAACTCATGTTTTATGTTCAATGCGGTGTTTGCCAGGGAACACGTCCGCCTTCCTGAATATGGAGCATCATCTGTTTAAGCAAGGTTCGAAATTCTTGCGGGATTTTTGTTTTCAGATCGGTTGTTTCAAGAGGATCATTTTTCAAATTGTAAAATTCCAGCGGTGAAAACGGAGTGTTTTGTAAAATTTTCCAATCGCCGTGAATCAAGGCGTTACTTGTTTTACCGCCAAACGTCATTCCGCCTTCACGTCGGACAAAATAAAGATTTCGCGATTTTAATGTTTCCGTTTCCGTTTTACCGAGAAAAACGTTCAGTAAACTGACACCGTCAATACGTTGGACAAACGAATGATCTTTAGCAGTTGCTCCGGCAATTTCCAGAATTGTCGGAAACAAATCCATCTGAACACCTTGAATTTCTGTTTGCGAATTTGGAGTGATATGATTTTGCCAGCGGACAAGAAACGGAATCTTTAATCCGCCATCGTACATTTCTCCCTTACCACCACGATGGGAACCGTTGTATGCTCCGAGATTAAGTTGTCCGCCGTTATCGCTTGTAAACACGATAAGCGTATTTTGTTCAAGTCCTGTTTCCTTCAATGTTTGTAGAACACGACCAATTCCTGTATCAAGATGTTCAATAAGTGCAATGAGTTTTGCTCGTTTTTCGTCAATCCGACCTTCACGTTTCAACACACAATCCAAAAATTCCTGCGGCGGTTGAATTGGTGCATGAGGTGCATTGTAGGCAAGATAAAGAAAAAACGGTTTTTGGCTGGAGTTTTTATTTTTGGTTCGGTTACGAAGATAGTCACAAGCCCAATCACTGAAAATATCTGTAGCATGTCCTTCGGGATCAATTGTTTCCGTATTGTGCCGCATATAATTATTGTCATGCCGGCGATGATTATAATAATCGTCCATCATATCGCCAAGAAAACCGTGAAAGAAATCAAAACCACGTTCATTCGGTAAATTGGGTGATTCGAGACCGAGATGCCATTTTCCAATAATTGCACATTCATAGCCGTATTTTTTCAGTGCTGCCGGAAGCAGTGTCAAATTTTGTGCCAGATACCCCCATGACTCTTCCGCATGGGTTCGGATCACGCCGGGAACTCCGCAACGGTCTGGATACATTCCACTGAGTAATGATGCACGCGACGGCGAGCAAACATTACAGTTTGCCCGAAACTGTGTAAATTTCATGCCGGAAGTTCCAAGTGAATCAATATTCGGTGTTTTGAGATTTGGACTGCCGTAAATCGACAAGTCTCCATAACCAAGATCGTCCGCTAAAATAATAAGAATATTAGGTCTTGACGGTTCCGACGCTAAAACAAATAAATTTGTACAAATAATCGTCAAACCAGTCAAAACAGTTAAAACTCTTCCCCATATCTTTTTTGATGTTTTCATTTTATGAAAGAAAATCTTATGTAATAATTTTTGTAAACGAAACATTAGCAAGCGGATTATTACCGAAAAGGTAAAATTCCGCATGTGACACTAATAACACTATAACACTATATGCAAAAGTATCTACACATTTTTTTTGTATTTGGGGTAAAATTTTTGATAATAAGGGTCAATGAGAAAAAATGAGTAAAAGGAGTTAGCAAAAATCAGACTCGGAACTTCGAGTTAGAATTTCCCAATATTAACTATTATTAGAAGTGTCCGCATGTCTTTCATAAAACAAAATTGCAAAATTAAAGACGAACAAAACACTAGGAAAAAATTTGAGACACTCTCACTGTTCAAAATATTTTAAAAATATTCCTAAGAACAGTTAATCGCAAAAATCATATAAATCATAGTTTTGGAGTTATCTAAATATTTTGAAAACTGTTTTCTAAAGAACTCTTGCTATTTTTTGGAAAATTTGCTAGAATACCTTTTGATGTCGATATAACTATTAAGTTTGGCATCAATACTAATTGTTTTACGCTATGTTATTTTTTTTCATTTTATCTTTGTTAGCCGTTTGTATAACATTTTTCCAGCCGGATGAATTGTCGGCTCAGATTTTGTTGGATTCCTCGCCCAGTCTGGTTCAGCAAAATTCCAAGCAACAATCAATCAATCCGGCAGAAAATAAAACAGATAATTCGTTCCAATTTTATAATTCGTTTCTCAATAATACGGAAAAAAACGAAATAGGAAACTTAAATTCATTCGGTTATTCTTCTTCACCTACTTTGGGAAGTTCTGTAGGAAAAAACGATATTACCATAAACGATTTTTCCGTAGGAACAACCTCCAATCTTCCTTCTTATAATTCCCAATTTTATGGTAATTCCAATTGGTTTCGACCCGGTATGACACGAGAAGAATATGTCTTGCGTCAGGCAGAAGCCGCTCGTATGAGGGAATACAACCGCGAAGAACAAGAAAGCCGTTTGAGACGGCAATTGGAAATTGAAAAAGGAATCCGAAGTGGAATTTATTCCCTTTTTAACGAATCCCAACATTATCTTCCTAAGGTTTTAGCAGAAGATATTGATTCTGCTGATGTTTCGATAATGTCTCCAATCGTCTCCCCAAAAACATCCTCGCCGTCTAATTTATCATCCGGTTCTGATGAGTTACTCAATCCCAGTTCCGGTTCGCCTACTCCACTGAATGCCGACGAACGTTTTGAACAGGAACTAAAAAATCAAAAAAACGCCGTAGAAGCATTGGAAAACCCGGAGCAAAGACAACGGGAACTTGAAGCGTTACAAAAACGTGAAAATGACCGGAAACGTTGGCTCCAGCAGCAGGCAGAAGCAGAACGCGGTGCGAAATTGTTCAACTTGCATCCGTCATTGCGTTTAAAAGAAAAAACATTGAAAGAAGGTTGGTGTCTTCTTTTTGACGGTCAAACCTTTTTCGGTTGGCGTGCACAAAAAGAAGGACCTTACGGCGGCGGACGTTTTACTATTGCCAATAATGAAATTCAAAGCGATCCGCAACATCCCGGACTTCTTTATACAACAAACCAATTTGGAGATTCGACAATTATGTTCGAATTTCAGGCGGAAGAAGACGCCGAAGCCTTTCTTCTTTTGAGGACACCACCCAATCCTAAAGACCTTCATTCTTCTTGCTATACTATTGTACTTAATTCAGCTGATTTTACACGTCCGCGCGGAACGGTTCTTGGGCGTCAACAACTTGATACCGAACAATTGAAAGAACAGGAAAAAGTACGAGAACTCACCAATCGAGGAACCGTCACTTCGGTAAACAACCGCTGGCATCGGTTAAAAGCTCAGTTTGAAACGGGAAGATTACAAATTACGGTTGATCAAAACGAACCAATCGCTTTGTTTGATGTGAAACCGCTTGGTTACGGTTATATCGGGCTTTTGGTGACCAAAGGAAAAGTGCGTTTTCGTAATATGTATTGGCTGCCGGGTTCGTCCATCCCGATTTTTGATGCGATTAATCCTGAAAAATATTGGCGATATCATGGTGATGCTATTCAGTTGAGTATGACTCATGATCTTGCCATGCAGTTAAACGGCGGTCCCGGAGTGATTGAAACCAAAGATTCTTTCGATAATTTTATTTTACAACTCGAATACAATATTATTTTTTCATCAGCGCGAACCGGATTGTTTCTCCGGTCTATTCCGCGTGAGGAGCAAACCGGTTATGAAATATCGATTCAGAATTTTCCGAAACGTCAGGATCGGGAACAAACAGTTGGGGTTGATGCGGGAGCCTTTCGCGGTAAGAAAAACGCCCGTTATATTCGTCCGGAAGATCATCTCTGGAATTATTTAACTGTTGTTGCGGTTGATCGGCATTTTCAAACTTGGGTCAACGGCATTCCGGTTTGTGAAATGTCCGACAAACGCCCTTTGAATACGGAAAATCCCAAAACCGGTTCTTCCTTTCTCCCAGCCGGAACAATTCAACTTCTTGCTCCGTATGCCGACACAAATGTTCAATTTCGTAACATTCGGATTATGCCGATTCGTTCACGTTTTGAAAAACCGCAAACCTTCGACGACTTAACCAAAACAACTTGGGAAGAACTTTCCAAAGTAAGAAAAGAACGTGAAAAAGAACAACGTTTAGATAAACGAATGATTTCCGAAAAAGCAAAATAACTGCGTTTACCGTACAAAAAACGCCTTATTCGGTCAACTATTGATGTTTGTGTTTTTCCTGCTGTTATGTCTCACTGTTATATTTCCACTGCAAACGAACTTCAGAATTTACTTTATCAACTCCGTGATATTCCGGTTATTGCTTACGATACGGAATTTATTTCTGAAAACCGTTATTATTCACAACTTTGTCTTATACAGATTGCTGCCGGCGAGATTCAAGCTCTGATTGATCCGTTTTCGGTGGGGAATCTTGATGCGTTTTGGGAATTGCTTTGTGATGATCGGCATGAGATTGTTGTTCACGCTTGCCGGAGTGAAATGGAATTTTGTTATCGGGCGATTCACCGTTTACCGAACAAATTGTTTGATATTCAGGTTGCCGCCGGATTTCTCAGTAACGATTATCCGGCAGGTTACGGAACACTCTTAGAACGATTTCTCAAAATTTCGCTTCCCAAAGCCGAATCACGAACCGTTTGGAATAATCGTCCGCTTACCACTCAGCAAATCGAATATGCGTTGGGCGACGTCTCTTATTTGGAACAACTTTCGCAAACTCTTCAGAAACATCTTGCCGAAAAAAACCGAATTGATTGGTATTCTAATGAAATGAAGCGGATTAAACAATATCTTCAAAACAGTTTTGAAACACCACGTTGGCGTTCACTTCCTAAAATTTCTTCGCTAAAACCTCGTGAATTGGCAATTCTTCGTGAGATTTGGTTTTGGCGGGAAAATATTGCCAAGAAGCGGAATTTGCCATCTTCCCGAATTTTGCGAGATGATTTGGTGGTTGAGTTAGCTCGTCGCGGGACGAGTGATGAAAAACGAATTGCTGCTCTTCGTGGTATGCAGCGAAGTGACGCACACCGTATTTTTCCAGAGATTTCCGCTGCGATCAACCGTGCGTTAACACTGCCGCCGGAGGAATATCCTATTCCTTCCGATCGTTTTACTTTTCCGCAACATTCTGTGATGACGCAATTTCTTTACGCGGTACTTTGTTCGATTTGTCAACAAAATAATATTTCACCGCAATTGGTTGGTGGACCGGGTGATGTTCGGGAGTTGGTTGCTGCTGAACTTGGGACATTGCCGTCGGATGTCAAACCGCGCCTTCTAAGTGGTTGGCGCGGGGAGCTGGTTGGTTCACTGTTGAACGATCTCATTGACGGACGAACTGCTATTCAGATTAAACGTAACAATCCTGACAATCCACTAAACTTTGTCGAAAATCCAGTAACAAAAAATCAGTAATAGAAACTCCGTAGATATTTACAGATATTGTAATATTTCAGTGGAATATTTTTAGAACACGAAACACACAAAAAAACACGAAATACACGAAATTTGTAATATTTCAGCGGAATTTTTGTTTTTCGATTTTCACC
>JAITBS010000624.1 GCA_031283515.1 Planctomycetaceae bacterium | reverse complement strand
CGGAAACATTTTTCTTGAAGCCCGATGTTTTTTGTACTCTTCCGGAATTGGTTCACCTGGTTTCCATGACTTGAGATACACCGGCATTGAGTCGGTATTTTCACCGCGTAATTTCTTTATTTCGGCAATTATTGTTTTTCACATTAGCCCCGATAGGGGCGTCAGGATTATAACCCACCCCAACGGGGTGGGTAAAAATTCCTTGTGAAACAACGCCCTGAAAGGGCAACGGGAATAGGATTAAAATGACATTATGTTCTGTTTAAAAATTTCCTATCGCCCTTTCAGGGCTACCTATTGTTGGTAACTACAAAAATTCCACTGATAGATTACTAATTTTATTATTTTCCCAAAATTCACACAATATCATTTTTATGTTTTTAAAATACCCAATCAAATAACAGCCGGCGATATATTACGATACTGTTACTTTATTCCGGTTTGTTTTTTTCCGATTACGCGGTTATTTTCAAACACCGCTTCCTGAGATAATCACACTAAGTTCGTCGCTTATTTTTTGGAGTGCATCACGAATGGCGGTGAAGTTTACTTTGAGTTGTGGTTTGTCGTCTCTGGGTTTTGTTCGACTGCCGGAACCGGATGCGCTGGGCGACATTTCACTACCCATTGAATCCATAGCGGTTACACGTTGTTTGTTGAGTTCTTCCGGCGGTCCTTCATCAAGAACTTTGAAAAGCGGAGTTACTAATTTCACTGTTGAATTGATTTTTGCCGTTATTGGGTCTTCTGCGGAAAGTTTTGAAAGAACACCGGCATCAATTTTACCGGTCAAACGTGTCCCTCGCATTCCATACGTTACATTAAGAATATTCGACTTGATACATTGCACCGCACCGGTAATTTCGAGTTGTTGTTCTGGGGTGAGTAAGGCAAACTCCGGTTCTATCACTGTTGTCGGCATTGCCGAAATATTGGCGACTATTTCTCCTTTTGTTACGCGTGCTTTGTCCCGAAGTTGTGTAACCATTTGGAGTTGCGACTCTATGGTTGTTTTCATCAGTGCAATCAATATGTTCCCGATTTGCTGATACTGTTGGTCGGTCAATGTTTTTTCGGAATCGGCAAAAAACAGGTCACCGAAATTTTTTGCGGCATGGGTTCGTATTTCGATTGTTTCCTGATTATTTTCAATCACTTCAAACAAGACCTTTACGACTTGCCCATTGGCTCCAACCGATTTCAACGCCCCAAGTCCATCCAGTGCGTGCGAACGGAACCAATCAGTCATTTCCTGATCTTCTTTATTTCCATTCTCTTTTGGTTTACCTGATTCAATAATTTCGATGAAAAGATTGGGAATTGTCGTATTTTTCAACACTTCATCGGTAATTCCGATTTCGGCAAACCGAACAATTCCGATAAGAGAACCAAGTTGAATGAATTTCGGATTTTCTTTTTTCTGAAATTCACCGACAAGATAGGGCAATGCCTGTGCGTAAGGTGTTGGCGGATTACCTCGTCCGGCGGGTTCACGTTGTGCGAGTTGCCCGATTGTGAGGATGGCGTTATATCGGGCGGTTGGTGTAACGTTATTATCAGCCGCCATTTTTTTGAGGGTATTGAATGATTTGGTCAACAGATATTCCCGTGCATTTCCTGTTGCGTCACGAAGATCCTGAGATAAAAATTCTTTAACAAAAGTCTGTTGTACCGAACCGGTATTTTCCGGTCGTGTCCAACGTGCAAAGTAATATTTATCGAAAAAAGTATCCAAACCGGCACGGTCTGCCTCAACACTACCGGCTTTGAATGCGGTGAAAATTGTTGTTTTCCGTTCGGCTTGGGTCTCATCAACCTCCCAACCGGTGACCAACACCATTTGAGCCGACACACCGTTCACAAAAAACAATTGAAACAAAACTGCAAAAAAAAGAACAACCAATTTTATTTGAAAACAAAATCGATAAAACATTGGGTAATTTCCTTTCAATTCAAAACAACCGTAAAATCCTAAAACTCTTAGACAATAGAAAACAGAATTATGTATAGCATACAAACTTTGTAAATACTTTGTCAAGGGAATCCTGAAATTTTTATTCACGCCATACGCGGGTGGAAAATTGGAATGTAACTGTTCTATTTTTATCAACAGAGTCCGCAGATTACGCTCATTTTCACAGATAAATTGTAAGTCCGCAGATTACGCTGATTTTCACAGATAAATTGTAAGTCCGCAGATTACACAGATTTTCGCTGATAAATTGTAAGTCCGCAGATTACGCTGATTTTCGCTGATAAATTTTAAGTCCGCAGATTACGCTGATTTTCACAAATAAGGAACATCCGTTATAAAGTGAAATTGAAATTTGTCAAAAAAAATGAATCAAAATGATGCCCTGTTGAGAAACGTGGCGGTGTGATGGGCGGCGTGTTGCCAGCCAATGGTTCCGCACGGAACAGCGGGCGAGTGATTACCGACAAGGTAAAAATAGATAAAATGGAAAAATAAAAAATCCACCCTTCCCTATTAGAAAAGGAAGGACGGCAATTTGTGAAGTTCGAAATAGAAAAAACGACCTACAGTAATCGTATTTTCCCTTCACAGGCTCCCCGAGAAGGACTCGAACCTTCGACCTACGGATTAACAGTCCGCCGCTCTAACCAACTGAGCTACCAGGGATCAAAAATTACAGAATAAAATACTAACCACTTTCAAAAAAAAGACAAGGGGGGAAGGAAAAAATATAAATAAGAAATAAAAGAGAGGGTTCGTGTTTACGCAAGGTAATCCTGATTCCGGTAAGTTTCAGACATGTTATGATTATACGAAACATATATTTCAATTGCTGGAATTCGGTGTTAAAGACGTAGTTGTCATTGCCGGTACTCGAAACAAAACAGTAAGCGAAAGAAAAGAATTACATGACTCCATAAAAAAACACCAGCTCAGCATTAGTTTCGGAATAATTCCCAAAATAATAAAACTCGGCATGGAACAAACAACTCAAATCAGCAGACTTGTAAACACTCAAACAGACGCATACAGTCAGGAACGTTATGCGATATAAAACTTGAAATTTTTCAAAAATATTCAAAAATATTCAAAAATAACTGACAAAACGAATTTTAATGGAGAATGAGTCTATCAATATTTTTTGAGCAATCATTGATTACTTCTTTGAATTTGTCAAAATTATTGAAATTACCGGACTTTCCAAAACAACCGAATATGCTAAAATTGTCGAAAATTTCTTTTTTCCTTTTTTACAATAGAACGAAAATTTTACACGGTAAAATGGTTCTACGGCAAATAATCATTGAAATCCTTTCAATCCGATACAGTGATTTGAAAAAAAGTAAGGATAGTGTATTAGTTTTAGCCGAATCAGAATGACCGTTTGGAAAATAAATAAAAAATTTTTTAAGCGATTTATTCTTTTGGCTCATATAGAGTTAGTTGCTGTTTTCCCAGAAATTTTCTTTACGATATTGAACTTTTTTATCTTTTGGCATGGAATGTGAATAACTCCTTATCAGTTAATAAGAAGTAAAATCAATCGAGGTCACGTCAGAAAAATAAAAAGAGATCATTTTTTTACTCGAATTGATTTTAGAAAAGTAAAATTCAATATTATGCTTAAAGGAATGTTATTTCGACGGAACTTTCGGCAGAAAGAACAAGGTGAATTATGTATTGTGTTGCAGAAAAGACGTCGCGGTTTTCGGTAATTGATTTTTCTCAATGGACAGATGAAGAATTAATTTTGGAATATCGTTTGACGCAACAACGCGAGGCTTTTGAAGAGTTGATCAAACGCTATGAGCGAGAACTTTTCAATTATCTTCGACATTACCTTGGTAATACCGAAAGTGCTGAAGATATTTTCCAAACAACATTTCTACAAGTTCTTACAAAATGCGATCAATTCGAAGAAGGTCGGAAATTCCGCCCCTGGCTTTACCGAATCGCCACAAATCAAGCAATTGATTTTTGCCGTAAAATGAAACGGTACCAAGTAGTTAGTATTGACGAAACTTGTGATACCAATTCTGATTCCGCCAAATTAGCCGATATGTTGATCGGTAATGAAACAGATCCGGTCGCCGGTTCCATCAGCGGCGAACAAACAATTCAGGTTCGGAAGGCTGTCGAACGTTTACCTGATTTTTTACGGCAAGTCCTTTACATGGTTTATTTTCAAGGAATGAGTTACCGTGACGCTGCCGAATCGCTCGGTATTCCGTTCGGCACCATCAAAAGCCGACTCAATACCGCTGTAAAAAAATTGAACCATTTACTGGCAGACAGCGTATGATATTATATGACAAAAAGTAAATCGTAACTCAAAACTGAAACAAAAAACCAGTTCGGTATTTCACCGTAACATGAGCCGGATAAAAGGGTTTGGCAACGTAAAATACGAAACAAAATAACCTGCCGGCTACTATTTTTCAGTTTACGAATTTCAAATTCGTAAAAAAGTTCTCTTGACGAAAACATCGCTTTTTGTAATACTGTTAAACAGTAAATTAAAAACCATAGAATTTATCAATACTACAATGAGTGATTTAGATAATGAAATGTTGTTAGGCTATTTAATGAATGCCTTAGAAGATGACGAAATTGCTTATGTCGAGCGGGAATTGCTTTGCCAGCCGGATATGCAAACCGAATTGGCAACACTTCAAAAAGAACTTTCGCCATTAACATACGTCTATGAATCGGTCGATCCTCCGTACAATCTGGCACAACGCACTTGCCGCCGAATTTGGAAACATTTTGACCAGACAAAACACAAAAATAATTCTGTTAGTGACCCCATTTCCGAAATGCCGCTCGGTTCCATCATTGCTATGGCAATTTCGGCTTCTCATTTTGAAAACGGTTTGGCAATCGTAAACTGTGCCAGTAACAACTCTTCCGCTCCAAACACTTCAGTTAATAATCGTTCGGAAATATTGGAAATGCCTGAAAAAGTTTTGACCGTTTCCCCATGTCAACCAACAATTCCGTCAACAATATCTACAGAACTTCTTAAACCTACAGAACTTCTTAAATCTACAGAACTTCCTAAATCTATAGAACTTCTTAAACCTACAGAAATTCCTAAATCTACAGAACATTCCAACAGTAAACGTTTGATTCGGCGTTCCCCGCATTACCGCGAACCTTCAGCGGTTTCGCCACAAAAACAGATCGGGAAAAATCATCGATGGTTTGATATTAGTGTATCAATTGCGGTTGGTATTCTTATTGCGGTAATTGTGTTTCCGGTTATCAACTATGTTCAGAATCAGACGCAAAATTATTTTACGCAATCTAAAATTCACGAAATCAATAAAAGTATCGATCACTACACGCAGCTTCAAGGAAAAGTAGAAAAGACAACACCAATTGAAAATTCTTCTCCAATCAATTTAACTCAATCCGAATGGCAAGAACTAAAACCTACTCAATTTCCTGTTATGCTGACAGATAAGACGGCTGCTGATTCGTTTGGTAATTCTACTCCGATTGAAATGTTTCCGGGACTTCTGAAATTAGTCTCTCAAAATTCGACGCCGTCTGTTTTTTCTGATTCACGTGGTCGTGATATTATACTTGGTCAAACCCGAACCGATAATTTTGAAACAAAAACATTTCCGCCGGATCCGCACGAATTTATTGATCAGACGTTGATTTCGGAAATCAACCCGCTTACTTCTAATTTAGACGGCACGACGGTTCAAACGGCTTATGGTCAAAATGTTTTATTCCACAATGGTCGGATATTCTTTCGGATTTTGCCCGTATTCACACCGAAAGAATAATCGCGTAGTGTTTTGTTAATCTTAAAATCTGGCAGACAAAATAACCTTAAGGGCAATGCCACTGTCGATGAGTTTTTTTTATTTCTGCGAGTATAAATACACAAAATACGAATTTTAGGAAAACAAAAAATAAGGTAATATATCTGTGGAATATTCGTCAATTTGTTTACCAATGGGCTCCAAAGGTAGGCAACTTTCGGCGAAAGGTCGCCTACCCTAGAATAAGATCACTACTGAATAGATACCCAAAACCAACTCAGAATGGGAATGCTCTCCTATCAACTCTTTACTGAAAAGGACTTTCATTTCTCAAATTTTTCATTTATAATGTCTAACCTCATTTTAGAACTCTCATTTTAGAATCATTCGTTGTTGATACCACCGTAGGCTTAACACCGGACGTATTAATAACCCGCTTCAAAGTGAAATCTAAATCAATGTTTTTTTTCGTTTTTTCTTTCAATTTCATTTCAAATTCATTCCAATGGATATTCCTTTTGTTCATTTACATTGTCATAGTCATTACTCCCTGCTCGATGGAGCCGGAAAAATTGAAGACCTTTTGAAACGTGCTAAAGACCTTGAAATGCCGGCTCTTGCACTGACAGATCATGGTAATTTGTACGGTGCGTTGGAGTTTTACCAAAAGGCAAAAGAAGTTGGTATCAAACCGATTATTGGTTATGAAGCCTATATTGCTCCTCGCAGCCGTTTCGATAAAACCGGCTCCATGAAAGAATCCAATTATCATCTCACACTTCTTGCTATCAATAAAATAGGTTATACAAATCTGTTAAAACTTGCTTCAGCAGCTTACCTTGAAGGAATGCACTACAAACCGCGAATTGATAAAGCCTTGCTTCAAGAACTCAACGAAGGTCTAATCTGTTTGAGCGGTTGTGCCTCCAGCGAACTTTCCCGAACATTGCTTCACGCCGAAAATAATAGCATCGAACAAGCAATCTCTATCGTGAATTGGTATCGGGAATTGTTCGGTGATCGATATTATCTTGAAATTCAGGATAACGGTCTCGAAATTCAAAAAACTATTTTGGAAGGAACTATCCGGCTTTCACAGGAACTCGGTGTTCCTACTGTTGCAACAAATGATGTTCATTACGTTTACCGGAATGATTACGAGGCACAGGATATTTTACTCTGCGTCAACACCGGTAAACTTCGCGTCGATGAAAAACGAATGCGTATGGATTCCGACCAGTTTTTCCTACGAAGCGGCCGCGAAATGCTTCAGGCAATACCCGCTCACGAAGATGCAATTCAACGAACAATGGAAATCACAGACCGTGTCAATATCGATCTCGAACTCGGTAAACGGTATTTTCCGGTATTCACGCCGCCGAATGGTTTGTCGTCCGATGATTATCTTCGCAAACTCTGTCTCGAAGGTCTTGCCAAACGCTACGCCAATAATCCGAAACGATATAAAGACGGTAAGTTTTCCGATGAGGTTTTAGCCCGATTGGATAGGGAACTTGCCGTTATTAAGAAACTCGGTTTTCCCAATTATTTTCTGATTGTCTGGGATTTTGTACGTGTTGCCGAAGAACGCGGTATTCATCGAACGGCGCGTGGAAGCGGTGTTGGGGCGTTGGTGTGTTACGCACTGAACCTGTCCCATGTCTGTCCGTTGGATTTTGATTTACTCTTCGAACGTTTTCTGGACGAAAACCGTGTCGAAGCACCGGATATCGATATTGATTTTGACCAGAACCGGCGAGGCGAAGTTCTCGATTATGTCAAACAACAGTACGGCGAAGAAAATGTTGCACAAATCGGTGTGTTCGGAACAATGGCGGCAAAGCAATCAATTAAAGATGTTGGGCGTGTTCTCAACATGACAATTCCGTTTGTTGAATCGATCACCCAATTGGTTCCGAATGAACCGAAAATGAAAATCGCAAAGGCTCTTGCCGAAAATGAAGAACTTCAAAAACGCTACGACAATGAACCTGATATTAAGGAATTGATTGATTACGCCAAACAACTCGAAGGACTCGCCCGCCAAGCCGGAGTTCACGCCTGTGCGGTGGTGATTGCCGACAAACCGCTTATCGAATATGTTCCGTTGCAACGGGTTAAGGATAGTCCCGATTTTGTAACACAATGGCAAATGGGCGATGTCGAAAAAGCCGGATTGCTCAAAATGGACTTTCTAGGACTTCGTAACCTGACCATTTTGGCACAGGCAGTCGATATTATTAAGGAAACAACCGGAAAAACAGTTGATCCGTACAAATTTCCATTGGACGATAAGAAAACTTATGAATTGCTTTGCCGCGGCGAAACGAAAGGAATTTTCCAACTCGAAGGCGGCGGTATCCGTGAATTATTGCAACGGATGAAGCCGGACAATTTCCGCGACATTATTGCGACATTAGCCTTATATCGCCCCGGTCCGTTGGAAGGCGGTATGGTTGATCAGTATGTCGCCGTCAAACACGGTAGAGCAGAAGCCTATTATGAACATGACGTTATGAAAGAAGTTCTTGCAGAAACAAACGGAGTCATGGTTTATCAGGAACAAATTATGCGGATTCTCAACCGGCTTGGAAAAATTCCGCTCGGAAATTCTTATACCTGTATCAAAGCAATCAGCAAGAAAAAAGAAGAACAAATCGGTAAATATCGTGCGCAATTTGTCGAAGGTGCGCACGAAAACGGGTTGACAAAAGAAAAAGCTGATGAGATTTTTGAACTCATTATTAAATTTGCCGGTTACGGTTTCAATAAATCTCATTCGACCGCATACGCATTGATTGCTTATATGACGGCTTATTTGAAAGCCCATTATCCGGTCGAATTTATGGCAGCGTTGCTTTGCGGCGATATTTCAAAACGAAATTTTACCGGAAAAGATTCAACTGTTGAACATATTGAAGATTGCCAACGGATGGGAATTACAATGGTTCCGCCGGACGTGAATTTCTCAAAACAACTCTATTCCGTCGCCGATGGAAAAATTATGTTCGCATTGACTGCCATCAAAAGTTGCGGCGATTGGGCAGCAGATAAAATTGTGTTTGCCAGAGAAAAAAACGGACTATTCAAAGACTTATTTGATTTCTGTACGCGGGTTGATAACAGAGCGTGTTCACGCGGAGCAGTTGAAACACTTATTAAAGCGGGAGCATTTGATTCATTGGGTTGTCCTCGCGCACAACTTTTCCGTATGGTAGAATCGGCGTTTAAATCAGCGCAAAGTGTAGCGGAAGATGTCGCAAAAGGTCAACAAAGTCTTTTCGCAAACTTTGACGACACGGAACCTGCTGCTGTTAGCAAACCTGCTGCGCTTGCCGGTTTACCTGATATTGAGGAATGGTCTGACAAGGAAAAAGCGCTTCGCGAAAAAGAAGCTCTTGGTTTTTATCTTTCGTCGCACCCGCTCAAAGAATATAAAACACTTTTTAAACAAATTTGTTCTCATAATTGTTTTGAAGCATCCGGCTTGCCTCATCACACGGATGTTATTTTGGCGGGAACAATCAATGAGATCAAAATTTCTGCAACCAAAAAACCGGGGCATGTAAATAACTTTGCCATGCTTACACTGGAAGATATTGACGGACCAATACGTTCTATTATTTGGTCTGAACCGTATGCCAAGTATTCATCTTTGGTTAAGCCCGAATCTATTGTTTTTGCGGTGGGACAAATCGATCAGAGTCGCGCACAAGGTGAAAGCAACTGCGGTAATTTTATTATCAAGGAATTATACACGGTTGAAGAAGCAATGGAAAAATTATCACGCGGGTTTGGGATTACTTTGTATGAACGCCGTCATTCTATCGAAAATGTCAAAAATTTGTACGAAATATTACGCGGTTATCAAGGCAATGGAATGCTCGAACTTTCCGTACAACTCCAAAACGGTTCACTTGCGCAATTCCGTAATCCGAGATTACGAATTAAGATGTGTTCTGATGTACAACAACGTGTCATCGAACTTCTCGGCAATGATTCTATCCGCCTACTCAAAGTAGTTCCGAAAAAAAGCGATAACAGAAACAATTATAAATCATGGAAACGCAATAATAGTTAATGGTCAATGGACAGCCTTCGCGGGACACTTTTTTGTTTGAAATCGCGGGACACTTGCTGTCATGTTATACTGGCGTAAAAAAATTGTGTTCCGTTTATTCGTTCTGCATTAACCCC
>JAITBS010000080.1 GCA_031283515.1 Planctomycetaceae bacterium | reverse complement strand
TACCTTTGGAGTTTCACTGGTAAACATGTTGACGAAGATTCCACTGGAATATTACAAATAAAATATTCGGGATAGGGAATGTGAACAGTTTACCAATCAACGGTATTGTCAATTTTTTAGAATTTGGTATTCTGTTATGGATTGAAGCGTCGTTTTTTCATTGGAAACATTGATTTTCGAGAGTCAGTGGGGTGATTTTTGAGTTCCCAATCTTCTAACTCTATAACCGTAAACTACCAAAACATATAAATGGGTTTAAATTTGGCATTCGGATTGATTGATTCGGCAATCCGGTATCCTGATCATCCGGCAATTATTTGTGACAATCGATCTTATACTTATGCAGAGTTGGATTGTTGGTCTGCCCAAATAGCAGAAGTTCTGCTCTCACAAGGAATGCGGAACGGTGACCATGTGACTCTATTGGCTCCCAATGTTCCAGAATTTACCGCCGTATATTATGCGGTTTTACGTATCGGCGGAGTGGTTGTTCCCATCAACACGCTGCTGTTACCCAATGAAATCGCCGAACTCCTAGAACATTCCGATTCCCGATTTTTTTTTACATGGCATACTTTTGCCGAAAAAAGTATTCTCGCTTTTGAAAAAGTTGATTCTTGTCAGGGACTTTTCTTTATCGGAGCCAAAAGGGAAGAATTACCGGAATCCATTCTTGCTCATTATACGGTTGCTCCTCTTCACAAACCCAATAAATTTGTTCTTGACGAAATGCTGATGGTCGTTTCGGGAACACGGGATTACGAACAAACTTCTTCAAACGACACCGCCGTTATTCTCTACACTTCGGGAACAACCGGCCGCTCCAAAGGAGTAGAACTCAGCCATTTCAACATTTTTTCAAACGCCCTCTACTCAAAAGAAAAAGCCTTTTTCCTCGATCACAACTCCATAACAATTGCTGTATTACCCTTGTTTCATACGTTCGGGCAAACAACCATTCAAAACGCTTCCATCCTGGCAGGCGCAACGATGATTATGGTTCCGCAATTTGAACCCAAACGAACACTTGGTGAAATAGAAAAACATAGAGTTACGTATATTGCCGCCGTGCCGACTATGTACAACCTATTGATCCAAACACTCCGGCGACGTTCTTTTGATGTTTCCTCTTTAAAAGTTGCTGTTTCCGGCGGTGCTTCGTTGCCGCTTGCCATTTATAACGAATTTGAAAAATTGTTTGGTTTTAAAATTATTGAAGGCTACGGTCTTTCCGAAACAAGTCCGCTTTCTTGTATCACGCCGGCTGACGACCAATTCAATAAAGCCGGATCAATTGGGTTGGAGTTTTACGGAACTCAAGCCAAAATTATACGGCATGACGGTTCCACTGCAGATATTGACGAAATCGGTGAACTCGTGGTTCGTGGTCATAATGTGATGAAAGGATATTACAAAGATCCGTCCGCAACCGAAGACGCATTTATTAACGGTTGGTTCCGAACCGGCGATATGGCACGAATCGACGCCGACCGGTATTTTTATATTGTTGACCGGTTAAAAGATGTGATTATCCGAGCCGGTATGAATATTTATCCGCGCGAAATCGAAGAAGTTTTGCATCATCATCCGGCAATTCGTGAGGTTGCGGTTATCGGTGTGCCCGACGAAACGTTAAGCGAAAATGTTGTCGCTTGCGTCGTTTTAATTGAAGGTGCCGATGTTACCGCAATGGAACTTCAAAAATATTGCAGAGGACATTTAGCCGTCTATAAATGTCCAAAAATAATTCTTTTCATGAAAAATCTCCCCAAAAATTCAACCGGCAAAATTATGAAACGAACTCTTCGGGAAATTCAATCCGCCGATTTTCGCAAATAAACGCCGATTTTTGCTGCAAAAATCTGTGTCACTTGCAGACTTGGCATCAGCGGACGAAGATTCCATTGAATAATAATTACGTTTTTTCACTTCAACTTCAATTCGCAGGTAAAAATTAGTAGGTGAATTTTATGAAATGGGCTCTTTGTAACGAGACGTTTGAAACATGGCGTACAGATACGGGTTTTGATTTTCCCCGTGTGTTTGATTATATTAAGCGATGCGGTTATGACGGAGTTGAGGTCGCACCTTTTACAATTGAACCGGATGCTTTTCATATTCCCGCAAGAAAACGGGTTGAGATTGCTCGTCAGGCGGAACAAGCAGGTCTTGAAATTACAGGATTACATTGGCTGCTGGCGAAAACGGAAGGTTATTATTTAACTTCACCGGATCCGGTAATTCGACAGAAAACAGCAGATTATTTTCTCGAATTGATTCGGCTTTGCGCTGATCTTAACGGAACATTTATGGTACTGGGTTCACCGTTGCAACGGAATTTGTTAAACGGTGTTACAAAGAATCAGGCATTGGATTACGCTGCCGATACGTTGTGTAAAACACTTCCAATGCTCGAAAAATGCGGAGTTCGAATCGCATTGGAACCGCTCGCTCCGAAAGAAACAAATTTCATACAAACCGCCGCCGAAGGTGTAGATTTGATCCAAAAAATTGATGCTCCCAAACAAATTGCTCTTCATCTCGACTGTAAAGCAATGTCTTCTGAAAGTATTCCAATATCGGAGTTGATTCGGCAAAACGGTGAACATTTAATTTATTTTCATGCCAACGATCCCAATCTACAAGGTCCCGGTTTTGGCGAATTGTCATTCGAACCAATTCTCCAATCATTGCACGATATTGGATATGACGGTTGGATTTCTGTTGAAGTTTTTGATTACACACCAGGAGTTGAATGTCTTGCAACAGAAAGTATCCGGTATCTCAAAAATTGTTTTGGAAATGTTCAGTAATCAAATCATACCAGTTGGGATATGATTCGCCCCTTTACAAAAAGGGAAAAAATTTTTAAGGAATTAAGTAATAATGCGTGTCATGACTTTGGGGCATTCCTGTCTTCACCAATTCGCTGATTTTTGTAATATTTTTTTAATCCCTCAAAATGTGAAATAATCAGGAAAAATAGATAGTTACGTTTTACTCTGATTCACCTTCTTGTTCAATATCGAATTGACTATTGTAGAGTTCGGCGTAGAAACCGTTTTTTGTTAGCAACGTTTTGTGATTGCCTGTTTCTACAATGTCGCCGTCACGCATTACTAAAATTACATCGGCATCACGGATTGTTGAAAGACGATGAGCAATTATAAAACTCGTTCTGCCTTGTATCAGGTCATGCATCGCACGCTGAATTAACAACTCCGTATGAGTATCAACCGCACTTGTCGCCTCGTCAAGAATTAGTATCTTCGGATTCGTCAATAAAACTCTCGCAATCGTTAATAATTGCTTCTGACCCTGACTAAT
>JAITBS010000034.1 GCA_031283515.1 Planctomycetaceae bacterium | reverse complement strand
ATATGAAAATGCGCCATTTTCACCTGAGAATGCGCCATTTTCACCTGAGAATGCGCCATTTTCACCTGAAAATGCGCCATTTTCACCTGAGAATGCGCCATTTTCACCTGAGAATGCGTCATTTTCACCTGAGAATGCGCCATTTTCACCTGAGAATGCGCCATTTTCACCTGAGAATGCGCCATTTTCACCTGAGAATGCGCCATTTTCACCTGAAAATGCGCCATTTTCACCTGAGAATGCGCCATTTTCGATTTTCACCCCGACAGGGGCAGTGGCAAGTTGATAGTTGATAGTTGAGAGTGGAGAGTTGATAGTGAATAGTTATGAGTGAATAGTGAATAGTGTCGCAAGCGGATTACTACCAAAACGGTAATACTCCGCATTGCGAACTATCAACTATCCACTCTCAACTATCAACTACTTTATGAGGTTGTTTTGTTCGGAAAATTAGGTGAAAATGAGGTCGGTTTTTAGTTTTTAGTTGATAGTTGATAGTGGATAGTGTCGCAAGCGGAATATTACCCAAACGGTAGTACTCCGCATTGCGAACTCTCCACTATCCACTCTCCACTATCAACTACTCGCTTGACCTACGGTTATGAAAATGCCAACCCTTTGGGGTGAAGAACTCAAAATAATTATTCCACTGATAGATTACGGAAAATTTTAAAATATACAGACGTACAATCGGCGTCAAATCGGTAAGATTTTATCGATAATGGTGTTGCGTCTCTTGACAAGCAACCCGGTCAGGGGATAATAATAAATAATACTTGTTTATACTTGAAAATTTTCGGAAAGAATTAGGCGAACAAATCGTTTTATCCGGTAAAGATTGCCGCAGGATAAACCGATAGTAAATCCCCAAAATCTCAAGACATAATAGTATTATGATTCGTTTTGCGATTCGCCCGCGACAACACGAATCCCGAATCACCAACCCTTCAAAACCCTCTTCCCAATGTCTATTACAAAAGAATTTTTGCAAAATTGTACGGAAAAATTTAACCGCGCAATGAAATGCGCCAATCGGCGAGTAGTTATTTGTGCTGGAACCGGTTGTGTTGCCAATGGTTCACTTGATGTCTTTCACGCCCTTGAAAAAAAGGTTCGGGAAATTGGAATCGATGTTCAAATTCAACTCCGTTATGAAGACGGGGAACAGAACAGTGCAGTTGATTTTTTGCGTCTTTCCAAGAGCGGTTGTCAAGGTTTTTGCCAGATGGGACCGCTTCTGAGTATCAATCCAGACGGTATTTTGTACACGAATGTTAAGGTTTCCGATGTTGATGAGATTGTCGAAACATCCATCAAAAATAAGGAAATTATCGAACGTCTTCTTTATGTTGATCGGCATAATAAAAACAGGAAATGTACCGGACAAAAAGATATTCCGTTTTATCAACAACAAACACGGGTTACCCTCAAGGCGTGCGGCGTGTTTGAACCGGAAGATATTTACGAATATATTGCTAATAACGGTTACGAAGCAGCGCGGCGTGCGTGGACGGAAATGACTCCGGCAACTGTTTGTGAAGAGATTGAAGTTTCCGGTCTTCGCGGGCGCGGCGGCGGCGGATTCCCAACCGGAAAGAAATGGAAGTTTGCTCTCAAAGAACGAAATTCAACTAAATACGTTATTTGCAACGCCGATGAAGGTGATCCTGGTGCGTTCATGGATCGCAGCGTCATGGAAGGCAATCCGCATTGTGTTCTTGAGGGTATGATGATTGCAGCTCGCGGTATTGAAGCAACAGAAGGTTATATTTATGTTCGTCTTGAATATCCGCTTGCGGTACAACGGGTTCGCAGAGCGGTTGCCGATGCCGAAAAACTCGGAATTTTAGGCAACGATATTTTTGGAACAGGGCGTTCTTTCCGAATCCACGTTATGGAAGGTGCAGGGGCGTTTGTCTGTGGTGAAGAAACAGCGTTGATTGCGTCGATTGAAGGAGATCGTGGAATGCCGCGTCCCAAACCGCCCTTTCCGGCTCAAAGCGGTTTATGGGGAAAACCAACCGTCATTAACAATGTCGAAACTCTCGCGGCTGTCCCATTCATCATGCTCGAAGGAGCAAAAACTTACAGAAAAGTAGGAACAGAAGGTTCGCCGGGAACAAAAACATTCGCTTTAACTGGTCATGTTGTCAATACGGGTCTTATTGAAGTTCCGTTTGGTACGACATTACGGAAAATTATTTTTGATGTTGGCGGTGGTGTTATTGACAAGAAAGGTGATATTTCAAATGATTATTTCAAAGCGGTTCAGATTGGCGGTCCTTCCGGCGGATGTTTGACTCAGGAACATCTTGATTTACCGCTTGATTTTGATTCATTGAAAACGGTTGGGGCAATGGTTGGTTCCGGCGGCTTGGTTGTGATGAACAGAGGAACATGTATGGTTCAGATGGCACGGTTTTTTATGCAGTTTACTCAAAACGAATCGTGTGGAAAATGCTTACTTTGCCGTGAAGGAACCAAACAAATGTTGGCATTGCTGGACGATATTATTGCCGGAAACGGAACACAAGAAACGTTGGATATTTTGGATCAGGTTGCTCGAACTGTTTCCAAAGGTTCGCTTTGTGCGCTTGGAAAAACGGCTCCCAATCCTGTACTTTCAACAATTCGTCATTTTCGTGAGGAGTTGGACGCCCATGTTTTCCAAAAACGTTGTCCTGCGGGTCAGTGCAAGAGTTTGGCAAGACCGGAAATTCTCGTTGATAAGTGCAAAGGTTGTACTGCCTGTTCCAAAAAATGTCCGGTTGGAGCGATTACCGGCGAACGCAAATTACCACACGTCATTGATGCGGAAAAATGTATCAAATGTGGTGAATGTGCCAGAACCTGTAAATTCGGTGCAGTCATTGGTGTTTGAACCCGAATTGCCGGAACAATTCGTCTAAATAATTACCGGAAAATGAATTATTTTTCGGTATTGATTCCGGTAGGGTTATAGCACAAACACTGGCAAACCGAACTCAACACTTTCAAATTCACGCTAAGAATAAGAGGATCGTTATTAACAGATTGATCACTTGTTCCGGCGGTTCTCACTACCAATCTTCCTTCTAAACGTTAGGAAATATTTAGAAGCAGCCTACTGTGATGTTCATAAGTGATTGATATAATTATTTCGTAATCTATCATGCGCAAACCGTTTATTTTAATTGGAGAATATTAAAAATCAGTTAATCGTTTGAGATTGACGTTTGTAACGTTGTCAATAACGGTTATTATAAAAATCGAGTACGTCAGCAATTCATAAGTCGTCTTCGGACGAATTGGTATTTTCACAGACCAACGGGAGAATTCCCGTGTGAAGATAATCAATAACAAGCGTGAAAACTGCGAGGCTCCCGAGAAGGGAGCGTTTGCGCACGCTTGTACGGTTATCTTCAGTAATGTAATTTGAAATGAATTACAATACACCGCTTTGGTCGGCGGGAAGAGAGCCTATCTTATGAACGCATCGCTCCTGTTTTTCTGAATAGAGAAATTTTGAGCGATTCTTGTTGCGTTCTTTGTTTTCCAACCAACAAAATCATTATGCTCAATCTTAAACTCCGTCAAGAATTTCTTGATCCCCGTCTTAAAGGAACCGCTGTTGATTTCAGTAGCGGAAAGTCCGGCTCGCTTTCCAAAAAACCCGACGAGTTTTTGAAAATCACTTATCCTTCGCATGATCTACTCAAAACACTCGAAGAAATTCAACCTAAACAATCACGTCCGCTTGTTGTTTACGGAGATCGCGGTCAAGGTAAATCTCATTTGCTCTCCGCCGTTTATCATATTGTTCATTCTCCCGACATTGGATGTTCTTTTCTGCAACAATGGGCAGAGACGTTACACAATCCGCAAGTTAATAAAATTGAAATTCGCAAAAACTGTTGCATTATCGCGGAATCTCTTGAATTACAGCGGTTCAAAACGCTTTGGGAATTGGTTTTTACGCAACACCCAAACGGTCAATTCGTAAAAGGTAAGTTTGAAGCAGCTGGAACTCCCGTGCCGTCTGTTGATGTCATGGAGGAACTCTTTGTTAAAAAACCCGCCATGATTATTCTCGATGAATTTCAAACTTGGTACGACGGTTTGTCAGATAACAAATCGACGCCGCATCAAAAACGCGCGTTTAATTTCATTCAAATTCTTTCTCAAATTGCTGCGCGCCGTCCTGAATTACTTTCGCTTATTGTTTCTGTACGCAATGGTCAATCCGACGCCGCTCAACAAATTAATCGAATCAATCCCGTAAAAATTGATTTCAGCGGGGAGAAATCAAAAAGTGATCGGCGTAAACTTCTGTTGCATCGTTTATTCGAAAATCGGCAACAAATCAGCGTAGAAGAGATACGTAAAACAATCGCTTCGCATATCAATGAATATTTTCGTTTGTTTCATATTTCTCAACCTGACCAAGAACGGTATCAGAATAATTTTATTGAACAATATCCGTTTTCGCCGCTATTGTTGCAACTTCTGGACGATCAAGTATTGATTGCCGTCGAGTCGCAAGAAACACGGGATTTGTTACGGATTCTTGTTGATTTGTACAAAAACGCCGAAACCGAACACAAAATATCCGGCTCTCCGATTACAGCGGGAGATTTTTCTCTCACCAACGAAAATAGCGGAATCGCTTCATTACTTAATTCTGTTGCGTCGGATCAGCATCGGCAATTGCGTGAACTTGCGCTGCGGAATTTGCAAGCGGTCAAAGACGCCAATCCGAAATGGCAAACTGAATTGCCTCATTGCGAAGCGATAATTAGTTCGCTTTGGTTGCGTTCTCTTTCGACTGGAAATAATGTCGGAGCAACCGCCGCCAACCTGCAACTCGATATGACCCGCAACACCGCTTTAGACGACAACACCTTCGCCGCTGAACTCGCTACCATCAGAGAAAATAGTTTTAACATTCATGAATTAGCAGGACGAATTTTATTTAAAAGCGAAGAAAATCCAAACGCAAAACTTTTGTCGCATAGCCGTAATCATTCGCTTTTCGTTGACCAACAAGATAAAACGGAACTCGCAAAACAGATTCGTTACGTATTATTGCCGGAGAAAACATCGTCCTACAATCACGTGATTGTCTTGCCGTCCGATTGGCAATACAAACCGTTTAGCGAATTACCGGAACAAGAACAACCGCATAAATGGGACAATCGCCAGACGTATCTTGTCATACCGGAACAAACCGATGACAAACAACTCGGTAAATTTCTAAAAGAATATATTCCGACTCGCCGTAACGCCGTAAGATTTATTATCGCATCAAATAAATTTTATAACGACGATACACTGATTCAACTTGCCCGTTGCGTTTGGCTCGCAAACGATTGGAGTAAAACCGATAACATTTATCGTGAATTGAAAAAAACTCTTGAAAAAGATTTACAAGAAAAAATTAAAAATAATCTTTTTGAACATTACGCTATTCTAAAAACATGGAATTACGAAGAACCTGCAAAATGCGAATTTCTTTTTGAGAGTTGTAAAATCAATGCAGAAAGCCTTCTTAAAAATATCAATGATTTAATTTTGCAAAACGATTTTATCGTGGAGGAATTTACAGATTACGTTCTCTCGCGTATGAACGCCCCAAATTATTCTGCCGCTCAATTGTTAGCCGAGTTACAAGAACCGCAAATCGGACAAGATTGTATCGCTTGGATCGGCAAAACGAATATTCTTACGCAACTTGCATTTCTAATCGCCAACGGAACAATTGCCGTCAACATTGACGGTAATATTTTACAAAAAGAACCCGCCAATACTGAAGAAAGCATTAAATCAAAAGCAAAAGATAAACTCAACAACATTCACGATGCAGTTCTCAAAAACGTCGTTATACAAAAACCTGAAACAAGAATCGATACGGGAATGCAAACACGACAAACATCGACAACGCCTAATTCAACGCCTAATTCAACGTTTGATTCAATGCGCGATTCAACATCAACATCAACGCTACAACCGCCGCAATCAATATCTCAACCGGCGTCTTCGTCAACACCGCAACCTAATTTGCTCAAAACAAAAAAACATTACAGTA
>JAITBS010000030.1 GCA_031283515.1 Planctomycetaceae bacterium | reverse complement strand
CCCAACCGCTTCATAAACATTTTAACGTAATTCTTTATCCTGTTGCCGAATTAACATTGGAATCTGGTCTTCGTTTTACGGACGGAACTGTTCTCCTTCCGCAAGGTTTTGAACACTAGGGTTTTGAGTTCAACCCCTAGAGTTTTGAGTTCAACCCCCAGGGTTTTGACTTCAACCCCCAGGGTTTTGAGTTCAACCCCTAGAGTTTTGACTTCAACCCCCAGAGTTTTGACTTCAACCCCCTAGTGCTTCGTTAGTTTTTAATTTTAGGAAACATGTTTTATGAAAGACATTCAATTAAAATTAATTTTTTAAGGCTATTTGCCTGCTCGTTCACAGTTTTTAAGATTAACAAAGCACTAGTGATGTTGATGCTAAAATTATACATTATAGTAATTTTCATGCGGTCAAACGCAAAAACAGTTATTGCAACAGAAGCTAAAACGGAACACAAACACAAGCCGTTTTAATGAGCATTTTCCAAACATTAAAACAACGAAAAATAAACCCATAAAACTACCTCGTCCTCTCATTAAAAGAATACCGAAAAACAAAAAATTACCAAACCTACCAAAAAATAAATTATTCCACTGATATATTACAACAAATCCAATTCTCAATTGTGTAGATACTTTGGCACACAGGGCTAACACAATTGACCGGATAATTAGGGAAAGGTCTGTCTGATCAATAACAATTATTTTACCTTGAAGAAGAATTTATTTACAGATTGAATATTTTAGTATAAAATAATTTTCAGTATTATACTCAATTCCGTTATCAATTAGTTTTTTTTCATTTTTTTGTAATATTTCAGCGGTATTTTCAAGTAGAAACATTCGGTAATAATTTCAACAAAACCAAATTTTAAGGTATGATGAGTATATGGCAACTTCTGAAAACTTTGGTAAAAGATTATTTTATTCGATTTTAGCTTGTCCCAAAAACAGGTTTTTTAGAAGTTCCCATGTGTAATTTGTGCGAATGGTTACAGGTTGTTTACAATCAATTGTTTTTTATTTTTCGGTAACCGATAATATATCGTAGATGTGATTGAGTATTGATTTTAGATTATTGCCTATTGCTTTGATGAGTCCTATTCATGTTTAAGGCGGTTTGTCCTCATTGTTTTCAGGAATACACACTTGATAATTCGTTACTCGGCAAAACGGCGAGTTGCAAACGTTGCCGGAACGTCTTCACGTTAGAACAATCTCAATCTACAAAACCGGCACGCTATTCCCAACCTCAGGAAGATTCCAGTTTTGAACTCCAACCGAATAACGTTAAAGTTGTTCAGGAAGAACAACGTCAACAAATTCCCGACCCAAAACTCGAAAAACGATTTTCACCAGAATCAGGTATCTGGAATGTCGGTGATGTGGTTCTGGGCGTTTATGAAGTAAAACCAATTGCACCGGATATCCCATTTGCCGAAGGAGGTGTTGGTGTTGTCCATCGGGTTTATCACCGCGAATGGGACCGAGACCTCGCCGTTAAAAGTCCCAAACCACAAGTATTTCAAACAGAAAACGGTAAAATAAGTTATGAAAAAGAAGCACAAACATGGATTGAATTAGGATTGCATCCGAATATTGTTACGTGTTATCTTGTTCGGCGTATTTCGAATGTTCCGCGACTTTTTGCCGAATTTGTACCGGATGGAAGTTTACGCGATTGGATTCGCGACGGGCGTCTTTACGAAGGCGGTTCCGAAGCGGCATTGCTGCGAATCCTGAATATCGCAACACAATTCGCTTGGGGATTGGAACACGCTCATCGGCAAAAATTACTCCACTTGGATGTGAAACCGGCAAACGTGATGATGGCAGGTCAAACGGCAAAAGTTACTGATTTTGGGTTGGCTCAGGGAATTGCCGATCTTCAGGACAGCCGGAAATGGAAACAAAATTCTTCAGGAAACATCGGTGTTTCAGAAATAGGAGCCGGCGGAATGACTCCGGGATATTGTTCTCCAGAACAGTATTACTCGTTCACGTTCGCTCAACGGCAAGAATTTAATAAAATGCCGAAAATTACGTTTCAATCTGATATTTGGTCTTGGGCGGTTAGTGTTCTGTCGATGTTTCATGGAAGACCGCCCTGTAAAAAAGGCGGACAAACTGCTCGAAAAGTGTTCGAACTTTATCTACAAGGAACACCGGATAAAAAAAGTCCTCCAATGCCCAAACCGGTTATTGAATTAATGTTTCGCTGTTTTGAAGAAGACCCCCAAAAACGACCGGATTCAATGTCGCAGGTTGCTGATGAATTGGCGCGGATTTATCGGGAGATTTCTGGAGTGGATTTTCCGCGTGCTCGTCCTGTAAGCGCAACATGGACGCCGGAAAGTATCAATAATCGAGCAGCTTCCATGCTTGACCTTAACAAACCCACCGAAGCCGCTCAATTACTCAATCAAGCAGCAACATTGCAACCCTGGCACCCCGAAGTAACTTATAATCAAACAATACTCACATGGCGCACTGCCCGATTGACTGATCTGGAAACAGTAGAACGGATTGAAACACTGGTCAAAACAAGACAACAATCTTCCAGTGCGCTGTACGCACTCGGTTTAGCGCAACGGGAACGCGGTAATTTATCGTCGGCAATAGATGCTTTTGAAAGTGCGATGGTTCTGGAACCGCGTGAAGAAATTCGTCGGGCGTTGCAAGCGGCGGAAAAAATCGTTTCCAAAAACGCCCGATGTTTGGAACGAATTACGCTGGCACGAGAAATGGAAGACGAAATCATGATTGATGAACGCGGTGATTATATTCTGTTACCGAATAATGAACAAACATTCGACCTTCGTGAAACAAATACCGGACGAATTCGTAACTCCTTCAAACCGCCCAAAGAAGAACGGAAACAACAATATCCGGATCGAATTGCATTAAGTGAAGACTTACTCTGGGAACTTGTTCGCGGTGAAAAACGAGGTACGGTTTTAATGAAACGAGTTGGACAAACTTCAGTGTATTCTATTTTTCGGCTTATTGGTTGGAAGCGGTATTTTGGGCGAAAAGAGAAACAATCATCACGCGAACTCATTACACGGTCAGAAATTTCTTGGATTGGTGAAATCAAGGAAAATCGGGTTGATCTTTTTGAAAAGGAAACAAAAAAGAAAATCGGTGATTTATTTGGTCATGAAGATATGGTAACGGCGTTGACGTTTAGTTCTGACGGACGTTTTGCACTTTCCGGCGGTTCCGACCGTACAATGCGTCTTTGGGAACTTCCTTCCGGACGTTGTCTTCGAACTTTTACATCGCTTGGCGGAGCGGTAGATGCGGTACATTTTGGTTCCAATAATCAATTTGCAATATCATTAATTGCCGGTGGTTCACTTCGGTTGTGGGATATTTCTATTTTGTGCGAAAACCGAACAATTTATCGTGCGCCGTTATTACTTTCCCATATTACCAGTGCGGAGGAAATCGGGCGTCAACAATCCGCAATGAATCAATATTGTGAAGCGATTCGGCAAAATCTTAGTGATTCGAATTTTGATGCGGCGATTCAAACGGTTGACAAAGCCCGTTCGCTTGCGGGTTGGGAAGCGGCACGAAAATCGCTTGAAACAGAAGGTGTTTGGGATATATTGAAACGGCATACGATTCGGGAATCGCTGGAAGATGTTTTATGTACACATACTTTCGTCGGACATCAGGACACGGTTTCTGCAACGGCGATCTCATTGGACGGTAATTTGATCGCATCCGCCGGACGAGATACGACTATCCGAATCTGGAATCTTATCGAACAAAAATGTACTGGGGTTCTCGAAGGACATTTTGATTGGGTGCGCAGTGTTGAAATGACAATGGATGCAAAATTTCTTGTTTCGGGAAGTTGGGATATGACGGTTCGGGTTTGGAATATTAGTTCAGGTCAGTGTATTCGTAAATTCGACGAAAAGATTAAATCACTTACAAAAATTGCGTTGAATCCTCATGGAAGAGTTGTTGCGATTGCCAATGGAACCGGTTCGGTGGTACTTTGGGATGTGCTGACGGACGAAATCAAAGGGCGATTTCTTGCGCATTCTGGAAGTGTCAATTCGATTCGGTTTAATCGTAACGGTCGGTATTTGATTACCGGCGGCGATGATAATTTGGTGCTTATTTGGAAATTAGGGTGTGAGGAACCGGTGCGAACAATTAAAGTTCATAAATCACCGGTTACAGCGGCGGTGTTATCAACGGACTTAAACCGTTTTGTTTCGGCTGACCGTGAAGGGCGAATTGTTGTTTGGAATCTTCGGGAGAACAAAATGGATTTTGAACTTCTTGGACATTTCGGTGATATTTCGGGTCTTGAATTATTAGCGGATGACCGATTTTTTCTGTCCTGTGCGAAGGATACAAAAATCCGGCTGGAAGGAATTTATAACCGTTCAATTCAGCGGGTGATTGAAGGGCATCCGTCACCGATTTTGTCATTGGCGTTGGATATAACCGGACGGCATTTTGTAACGGGTTGTGAGGATGCGGTGGTTCGGGTGTGGGATTTGTATTGGAATTACAAATTTCCGGGATGGTCACCAATGACGCCGGAAGCGGAAACAGCGTTGAAGATACTTCTTTCGTTGTACTCACCGGACAGAGAAGGTCGGGAAACTCCAAAAATTGATGCTACAATTCTTAAACGAATTACGTTGGAGATGGAATATCGGGGGTTTGGAATGATACTTCCAGAGGAACGAAAACAAACCATTACTCGATTACTCAATACGTGGGAACCTCCTGATGACTACGAACCACAAATATCTGCCAGATTTTGATTTCCGGTAACTATTCGCGGATTGTTTTTTTGAGAATTACGAAACAGACGAAATAACAAAACATACGAAAAGAGAATAGACTAAATGTTCGGGAATTTTATTCAGTTTCAATAAATTATTAAAAAAAAATCTGCGTAATCTGCGAATCTCTGCGACAATCTGCGGACAATTACAAATACTCTGCGAATCTCTGCGACAATCTGCGGACAATTTAAAATACTCTGCGAACATCTGCGTAATCTGCGGACAATTTAAAATACTCTACGAATCTCTGCGTAATCTGCGGACAATTTAAAATACTCTGCGAATCTCTGCGTAATCTGCGGACAATTTAAAATAATCTGCGAATCTCTGCGTAATCTGCGGACTAAAAATCTTGTTCTCAGCGGACTCTGTTGATAAAAATAACCGTTACTATATTCATCACACTTTAAGATTCGGTTTTCGTTTTTTAACAAGATATACTGCGTGTATTTATAAAAATTACTTTCATAATCATTCCGTTTTATATTTTACAACACGAACCACACCGAAAAACACAAAATAACACGAAAAGAGTTAAAACAAAAATTTCACTGAAATATTACGAAAATTGTCTCTTATCGAATCACTAAATCACCAAGTTGTACTCCGGCAAACTTAGCAATAAAAGGACATTTCGCTTTGAAAAAATAATAAACTGTTTGCGGTAAAATTTCGCGGTTGTATTCGATTAGCGTTTCGTAATTCGCCAGTCCTTTGGCAATAATCAAATCCGCTTGTTTGAATTTTTCCTGAAATTCAGAACCGCATTGCTCCAATACAGTTCCGACTGCGTCATTGCCGTTGTCGATAACCGCAACCAACTGATCAAGACCAACTTGATAAACATCCGTCCATGTTACATCATTTAACACCGCTGCACCACGTACAACCGCTGTCATAGCAATTTTCGGCTGAAACCGTTGAAGTTCCTCCATCAAAAGTTGATCACAAACAATTTCACCGCAATTGTCCAAAAGATACAAAATGTTTCGGGAATGAACAATTGATTCAATAAACGGTTCAATCTTTCCGTTAATCGGTTGTTTGAGAGCCGCCTCAATTGTTTCCAACACCATCGTTTTACTCCAATCCGCACGAACTGCATAATCAATAGAATTGCCGGCAATTGCAATTTGAATTGCCATTCGAAGCGGTTCTTCCGAATCCCGAATCTTTTGGCGAAGCAATTCCCGAACAGAAAGCATTAAATTGTTAAACTCCTGTTTCGGTACAGAATAAGGATCGGTATTACCCGTTTCCTCCCGAACAATACGTTGTACTTCTTGGGCGATAAGCGGCGGAATTGTTGTAAATCCTTTGTTATAAACTAATTCAAGCGTTCGTCTCAGCACCGCAGTATGACGTAACTCGTCACGACACGCCAATCGTGCCGCTTCAAGAGATTGGCGGGTCAGGCAAATAATACAGTCAAGTGAAATCGGCATGTCCTAAAATATACAGTAAAAAATTCCGGTAATTATTCAATAGAGTGAATATCTAATTTTGTAATCTATCAGTGGAATCTTCGTCAATTTGTTTACCAATGGAACTCAACAGGTAGTCAACCCTTTCGGCGAAAGGTCGCCTACCTGTTAGTCGCCTACCTTTTAATTGCCAACTGTAAACAAATTCAAAAATATTCCACTGATAGATTACTCCCTTTGAAATATAGTTTTGCTAAAAAATAATAAAAAATGTTAAAATGGATAATTTTTTGTTAAAATAGGACATTAAAAATATTCACTTTCAAAGAGATATATGTAAACGCTAAGATT
>JAITBS010000020.1 GCA_031283515.1 Planctomycetaceae bacterium | reverse complement strand
TGGGTTGTATAGAGCCGGATGGTTCGTTGCGACCACATCACGAAATTATCCGCGATTTTTTGAAGCAATAATTTAAAATAAATATGCTCATCACACTTGACAATTCGGTTTTCGTTTTTTGACAGGATCAACAGAATTGACAGGATTTTTAAATAAAAAAACAAAAATTCGTAATATTTCAGTGGAATATTTGTTTTTCGATTTTCACCCCGAAGGGGTGCGATTTTCATAACCGCAGGTCATCGACCTGCGGACTCGTGTCGATAACAAACCTCTGTCTGAAAGACAGAATTTTAATAATCCTTGTTTATACGATTCGGATTGTTTGGTTACATGGGAAAATTCGTTATGAGCAATTCCTTGATTTGTCCTCGTGCGGAACTATCGCAATTGATCATGCGTGTTGCCGGAACACGTTTGATGTGGTGTTCATCATAAAGCCTGTCAAAAAATTGATCTTCTGGATTTATATTTTTAGGATCAGAATTGCTCGCAATAATTAATGCCCTTAAATCACTCATTTCATTGATAAATGTTGCGAGTTCTTTTTGTTGTACATCATTAAATTCTTTTTGTGTATAGGATGTAAAATTTGAGGTCGGCGAAAGCGGACGATACGGCGGATCAAAATAAACAAACGTTTTGTTATCAATAAAATGCCGCGACTGCTGATAGTCGCCGCAAACAATTTGTACCTTTTGCAGTTTTTCCGACACGGAAAATAAATTCTCGGAATGACAAATCACCGGCTTTTTATAAGAACCCATCGGAACATTATATTCCCCGCTCCGATTAACCCGATAAAGCCCATTGAAACACGTCTTGTTGAGAAAAATAAAAAGCGATGCACATTCAACAGCATTGGAAATACTCCATGTATTCTCCGATTTCAACACATTAAATTGATTCCGCTTAACACCGTAATACCGTTTTCGGTCTTCTGTTGAAAGCGGAATAAATTCTTCTTGAAGATATTGCAGTTGTTGAACCAGTTTTTGGACGGAATCACGAATCACTTGATAGGTGAGAATCAATTCGCGATTAATATCGCTGATATAAACGGCATCGAGTTGGTATTCGTTCAAGATATGAAACAAGACTGATCCGCCGCCGACAAAAGGTTCGGCATATTTTGTCCATTTTGTTCCGAGATGGGTCGAATAAATTTTTTTAATTTCATTCAGAAGTTGCCCTTTTCCGCCTGCCCATTTGACAAACGGATGAGCAACAACCGATGTTTTATGTTCTTTTACCATTTTTTATTAGGATTCTGTTTCACGTCCATAGACTTCGGCGCTGTAACGGAAGATTGCCAGGGAACCCCAGAGAATATTCACGATTACGAACATTCTCAGGAAAATGGCGGCATTGCTCACAGCTCCGCCGCCGTAAGAATGCAGACTGCCCTTGAAAACAAAGTTAATACCATACCATGTCATTATTACTGCAATTGAAGCAAACAACGCCCCAATCATCACGCCAATCCGACCATAAAATCGGGCAATCCGGCCATGTAACACAATGACATAAAAAAAGATGGTAATCAATGCCCAAACCTCCTTCGGGTCCCAACTCCAAAATCGCCCCCAAGAATAATCCGCCCAACGTGCTCCCAGTACTGTCCCAATAATCAGCAACACCAATGCCAATTGTAATAACCGGTGAATAATCGGTGCAAACATATCACAAATCACCGGAAGATGAACCCGTGAAGAATTTCCTGAAATTACCGAAGCTTGTTTTGCGGATGATTCCGGCGAAATGTCCCTATAACGGTAACGACCGAAAATGGCACTGCCAAGCCCGACAACCGCCATGCCCCACGCAACCAACGCCGCCGCATAACTCACCACAATAGCAATCACATGTACCGTAAGCCAAAAATTACTCCGCAATAACGCAACTATCGGTTTAATATCAGGATTAAATTCCGCTGTGTTAAAATAAGAAGCAAGCCCCGCTAATAATGTAATCGATGCCGCAACAATCACAAACAATTTCCTGTTCAGAATTTGATGACGGGCAGAAGATAACCAAAGATTGCCGCTGCGGTCTGTGTTGCCCAACGCAACCGATTCACCATGAAACACCGAATTGATAACACTTTGTCCTGTTACGGAAGAAGGCGAAGTTGTTTCTTCGGCGGGAGCAACAATTCCAAGTTCCGCCGCAATTCGGGACGGTCGGCATAAAAGAATCGGAACTAAAAGGGCAGTTAAAATCAGTTGCGGCACAAACCACAGTATTAAAACAATACTCGCCATAACAACAAGCCAGTCAATAAAATCGTTCATCTTCAGTAATTCCAGAACCGCCGCAACAATTCCGTGTTCATGAGCATACTCGCCGTAAGAAATGTTGACCACAAAAAGAAATGTCAACAACATCAGTATTAAACGCGGAATACATAAAAACAATTGCCAAAGTGTTACTGATTGATTCAACTGCTCACGGCGTTCCTCTTCTGAAAGTACCGGCGAATCCTGACGTTTCACGCCAATCGGAACTCCGCCGGGAAGACCAAAATCAGACGCCGCTCGTTGAAGTACAGAATCGTGTCCGATTCCCAATTCTTTCTTGTGATAACGGAAAGCAGCCGAAAACCGCCGCCCGTCAGGGAAGGAGGAAGAACGCCATGCCAATTGAATAACCGGATGAATCAAAGGATACAAAGAATACCAAAGTCCCAATAACGATGCGGAAAATGCCATTAAGACAATTGTTTCATACATATTCGTAATCGGCGCCCAACCCGTAATCCACGCCCGAAGAACCCCGCCGACAAACGTAATAAAAATCGAACAACAAAGCAGCATCATTCCCAACCAAAATAAATATTCCTCCGCCGAATAGGTGTGATTCCATGCCGATAAGGGAAACACCGATGGGTCTGACGGGTTTTTCTGCAAAGAAGCATCGTTTATTTCAGTGCGGATTTTGCCTAAAAATAACGAAATCCCCGTAAAAATAACCGCTCCCGCCGCCAAGACCCACATCCAAAAAAAAGGAGCTAATCGTTGATAACGATATTCCGTAATAAGTAAACCGCGTTGCGGATAAGATGTTTTCCGCACATATTCATTCATCAATGTATTTTCCGGCTCCGCCAACTGCAGCCGAAGACTTTCCGCATAATAAGCGGAATTTCGTAATGATTCCTGAAAAATGGTTGCCGCTTCATTGATGTTCCTGTTCCGTCCGCCCATCGTGTAAGCAGTTACAAGACTGATAAAATTCACCCGAATCCGGCTAATAGAATCCGCAGCAGATAACTGAGCCGCTGATGACTGGGTTTGCAATAAAAAAAGAGAAGATGTTTCATTTTCCGTAAATAATTCTTTTTCCCATTGTTTTTCTTCTTCTGATATTGTTTCTGTGCCGGTTGTTTCCTGATCTGTGGTCGTCGGGTTTATTTCTTTGTCAAAGGCGGGTATTTTGTCATTATTATTTTTGGAGTTGCCGGTTTGTTCCGTAACAATGTTTTGAATCGCCGCTAATTCTGCCAATACGGATTCCGGTATCGGAGCTGATGAGACGGAGGCATTACGGTGAAAATCAGGATTGAAAAACCGGCGAATAAAATAATCGCCCCCAAAAAGAACCATTTGCATTGTTCCCCAAGGTTGAATTGCCGGTGAAACATTCGACGTGCCGCCAATCGCCGATACCGCCGCAACAGGAAGAACCCGCAACGAATATCCATTGTCATAAAGAGCTAAGTACGCCGTCTCAATATCACGGCGAAGTGTTTTAATGGCGTAATAATAATTCAATACAATTCGTGTTCTCACCTCTTTGTTACGCTCTTTGTTTTCCGCAGAATTGAATAACGGCAGTAATTGGTTCACATCCGTAGGAGGACTATTATTGAAGCGGTTTTCGTTGTTCTCATACGAGTTGTTGTTCTCGGTTTTGCCAGTTTGGGCTGGCGTGCGCCGGACAATCACTCCCGAATAAACACTCTCCATCAACACCTGACTTTCTTCAAAGTTGTCGTCGATCATTTTGAGAAGATGTTCGAAATGTTTTTCAACAAATTTGAGATTGGGCGGAACCATTTCCCCATACGTATTGATTCGATCAAACGCTCCGGCTAAAAGACGAATTTTTTGAACAATTTCATGCCAACGTTGAGTAGTGGGATGAATATTTTGTTCCGGTTTATCTTCATTTTCTTGATCGGTTAAGTTTGGTTTCATCAATTGACGTGCCGGCACCTCACCGAGTTCCAACAGATGTCCCCACGATTCCAATGCAAATGTATAGGACGCATGTTGTCCTGCTGAAAAATCAATTGTTTGCTGCAAAATATCAATCATTCGGGTTGGGCGTAAACGTTGCGGATGAAAGGTGAGTTCCTGATAAAGCATCATTGTAGCGTTTATTCGTTCCGTAATTTGATCGTACCGTATCGGAACTTCCACACTTCTCCGTTGTATTCGGCGCCGTTCAATATCGGCAAGCCGTTGCTGAAACCCTTGCGATTGTTTTAACTGAAACACCGCAACCCGTTGTAATTCTGTTCGTGAGTTGTTCTGAAGAGGAACATTCAAAATCTCCGTGCGGTAATCTGTTTCTGCCGCCGGAAAAATCGGGATGTAATCCCAAATCTCCGGTTCGCCCAACCAAGAAAGAATAAGTTCATCAGCATCGAAATAACGTCCTTCCGGCGGCAACAATGCCCGAATCCGTTGATAAATCAATTCTGCTTGATTCGAGGTCATACCGTGAATTGCCAAGATTGCGGCGGCGGTTTGTTCGGGGAGCGGTTCGCGTGCACCGGATGGGCGCGTGTCCAAATTGCCCAAAAGATCACTGCCGTTAATCAAAAATCGATACGATTCTTGTTTTTCGTTATTCGATGACGGGTCATTATTTTCCGAATTATTTTGGTTTTTGGGCTGCAATTCGATCACGCGGTTCAACTCCGTCAAAATCGTATCGTCCCGAACAAGAAACGGACGCGAATTGCCGCAAATCTCACGGACAATTCGTTTAGAAAATGAATTTAACGGCATAACACGTCCGCCGTCAAAAACCGGAGTTGTTCCCAAAACATGACCGCTTTGTGCCAAACAGCTTGACGAATCATAAAATAACACCCAACAAATCGTCATAATAACCAAAATACACCGAAAAAACTTCATAGTTAGTAATTAGTAGTTAATAGTTAGTAGTGAATAGTTAATAGTTAGTAGTTAGTAGTGAATAGTTAGGGAACTTCTAAAAACTAATTTTAGAAGTTCCCTACGGCGATAGCCGACTTGACCCTGTTGACGGATGGAAATGAAAAAACAACTGTGTACAACACCATAACAAAACCAACCGTTGCGACCGTAGGTGAAAACCTTTCGGCGAAAGGTCGCCTACCACTTCTGTTTTGGGAACTCACAGTTCCGGTTCGTGAGTTCACAATCACCGTTCGTGAGTTCACAATCCCCGTTCG
>JAITBS010000596.1 GCA_031283515.1 Planctomycetaceae bacterium | reverse complement strand
GAAAAACCCAATGGTCATTTTTCGGCACTTCCGCAAAAATATTCCGGCACGAAAAAGCAGTGAGCAATCCGGCAGCAAAAGTACCGGCTAAAAACTGACGGCGTTTCATCGGCATAAATGTTGTAGGCATAATTTGTCTCCTATCATATAAAAAGTAACAACAACTGTTCACACAATAAATAAAATGTAACCGACACAATGTTTCGGCGAAACGTTACACTTTAATTATTTTCATGAATAGTTACGAAAAAACTACGAAACTTACTACACAAAATTTATTACAGATCATTTGGGGATTGACTGTAAATATTATATTATTAACCAAAACGTTTTGAATCCGCTTGTGGAATAAAACATTATTTTTACCTAATTTTCCTGACAAAACAATCTCAGTAGTCAATGGCTTTTTATTTTTTCCGTTTTTCGATATATCGATCCACCACAATATCGTAATTTTGGATTTGGGAATCAATTTTAAGTTTTAGCCCTGATGTTTGGGCAGAATCATATTTTTCATCTACTAAAAAGATCCATGCGTCAGGATTATCAGAATTGCTTCCTTCTTTGGCAACAGATGTATTGATGATATGAATACCATATTCTCCCGGTGGAAGTCCGTCATATTTTCCCGTCGAACTGACACGAAAAGTTCCGTCGGATTGGATATCTCCGTATGCCTGAAAAGTTGGGGAAGAGAAAACAATAATCCCTCTCGTTAAAGGTGAACCATCATCTGAAAATGTAATTTTTCCTTTCAAAGGAATTTTTCCGGCATTACATCCGCTTTCATAAATTACACAAAACAATAATAGAAAAATATACAAATATTTCATAGAATTGTACCCTTCGTTTTCAATATTTTAATCTGAATAACACGGATAACCGCATTTTCAATTCAATAATTAAATTAATAATAACCCGTTTATTTGTCATAATTTCAAAATTTTTTTATCAACAACCATTCACACAAAATTTATAAAAAGTGGTTAATGTTTCGCCAAAACATTACGTTGGCGTATTTGTTGACTAGGAATCAGATTAACATCGACAATTGTTGTTACATTGCATTCTAGTTTCTGATTTCCCTCCGTAAATAAAATACAAGTCGGTTATTGCCGCCGATATGACCGTAGGGGATGGACTTCGACGAAAAGTTATCCAAATCCTACGGTCATTTATCTTTTGAAAATTTTGCATGAATGATTACCGCAAAAATCCATTATGGAAAGTTCACTGATTGACCATCATAACGGTTTATCAGGTTTCTATAAACCACTTGATGATTAACAGTTTGTGTCAAAAAACGTACTGAACCATCGGCAACTGTGATATTGATTCCGCCGGTATGATAGGAAAATGCAGCCCGTAAACGGTCACCCTGCGTCGTAATCGTTTTGATATTGATCAGGATATCTACTTTACTGCTTGAGTTTGCAGTTGCTGTCAAACCGTAGTCGTCGTAAACCCAAAGAAAATGATTGTGGCATTTTTGGTTACGATCACTTGTCGTATCTGTTGTGGGGCGATAAGCGGTGGACTCCAAAAACAGGATGGTATTTGATGAACCGTCCGAAATCCCGTTGAAGGATGTACCGCTTGCCTGATAAAATATTCCATCGGAAACTTGACGGCTGGGAAATAGTGTTGTACCACCAAATGCCAGTTCCCAATTTCCTCCGTATCCTGCGCCGGAATAGTCTTTACTTCCTTTACGATCCCAACTTCCGGCACTTGCCGTCGGACAATGAAAAACGTTGGGGGCAAGAGATGCTGCCTCTTTATTGTCATCGTAAAGATCGCCGAATGACGCATAAGTGGGATCAGTATCACCACCGACACTATTACTTGGTCCAACTGCGTTCCAACTTGGTGCATTAAAGTTGATTTTTTCATAAACAGTACTGGCTTCTGCAAAGGGAAGCAGAAACGCTGCCCAACTGATTTGATAACCTGTAAATAGGGGAGTATTTATTTTCCCTGGCAGGATACAACCGGGGGGGAAACTGTTGAGCGTATCATGGTAGTTGTGCGCTGCAATCCCAAATTGTTTCATGTTGTTGGTACACTGCATTCGTCTTGCAGCCTCGCGTGCGGCTTGGACGGCGGGTAACAGTAATGCAATTAACACACCGATAATTGCAATCACCACAAGTAATTCGACTAACGTAAAACCAAAAAATAAACGGATCTTCATTGTAGTTTCTCCTATTTACTGAAGATGTGAAAATTTAAACAGATTACATAACAAATAATCTGTTTGTGTTACAAAGTGGGAAAAAACGCAACGCCGAGAAACGGCAACAGAATATCGCTCTTAGACTTAGGAGCGACACGTTGTAGTAAACAGGTTCCTTCCCACCGACAAAAGTGGTGCATTACAGTTTCAAAATATAATGCGGAATAACACCTATGAGATTATACGCGACGCTCCCTTAACGGGAGCAACGCAACTCTATAATCTCACAGTAATTTTCTACCCGAAAAATCCGGTTGTCATGTAAAAAATTACTATTCGCCGAAGCGATTACTACATTGTTGACGTACTCGATTTTTTTAACACCCGAACAAAAATTCGGGCAACTTATTTTTCAAAACGTAATTTTATCTCCAATTGTCGAAATTAAAAACAAAAATTAGTGAATGTTGGTCGATTATACAGATTG
>JAITBS010000536.1 GCA_031283515.1 Planctomycetaceae bacterium | reverse complement strand
TTCTGTGGAAGAAGTATCCGGTACTCGGACGGAAACCGGTGATCCGATGGAATCAAAAGTTGAAACACGCAACATTATTCCGTCAAAATACGGCACAGAATCAAAAGAAACCGTAACCGCAACAAAAAAATCGCCCAATGTGTTCCGTTTTGAACTGACTGGCGAATCCGGTAAATAGATTTATTCGTAACTGTCTATTTTATTTTTTGAGAATACGAACGATACGAAAAAACAAAACAAACGAAAAGAATTTGAACCCAAATATTCATTTGTTTTGTTCTTTCGTTTGTTTCGTATTTCTTAAAAAAGAATCTGCGGACTAAAAATTTACAACATCTGCGAACATCTGCGTAATTTGCGGACTAAAAACTTACAACATCTGCGAACATTTGCGTAATTTGCGGACTAAAAATTTACAACATCTGCGAACATCTGCGTCATTTGCGGACTAAAAACTTACAACATCTGCGAACATCTGCGTCATCTGCGGACTAAAAACTTACAACATCTGCGAACATCTGCGTCATCTGCGGACTAAAAATTTACAACATCTATGAACATCTGCGTCATCTGCGGACTAAAAACTTACAACATCTATGAACATCTGCGTCATTTGCGGACTTTTATTGATTCGATTTATGTGAACGGCTGCTTGTCCGGTTAAATCTTTTTTTGTAACTCCTTTTCGATAACACGCATAGATTCCCATTTTTTGCCCATAAAACGTAATGTAAAAAAAATAAAATAGATAACAACATTCACCCCCAGAACAAACCAACACCATATCAGTCCCAAACCAAAATAATGAATGCCGACATAACAACTCAACGGTAAAAACGGCGCAACAATAAATACAAACCGCATCACAAATATTGTATCTCCGGCTCCTCGCAATGTTGACCCCGCAATAAATGCACACGAATCAAAGAAAATATACAACGCAATAAAACGTAATAAAATAACCGTTAAACTATGAATCGCCTCAAACTCCTCCGCATCCGAAAACATCGAAAATATCAATAACAAAAAATCAGGCGACGCAAGAAATAAAACCGCAAAAAATCCCGTATAAACACAACCAATAACAAATGCCGTATTGGTGACTCGTCTCGCTAAATCCGGTCTGTTGTTGCCCAATTGATTGCCGACCATTGAAGTTACAACAATCCCGATTCCAGTCAATGGAATAAATGTTAATGAATTCATTGTAAAAGCAATTGTTGTTGCATTTCTTGCTAACTCGCCCAAACCGCCGATAATCATAATAAACAACGTAAATGTTACCGTGTCGATAAAAGTATAAGAACTACTCGGCGTACCATAATACAAAATCCGACCAATTAACTTGAAATCAAGTTTCATTCCGCCCAATATATTGTAATGCCTTTCCTGCACGTCCGTTAAAAACATTAACACAACATAAATAATCAAACGAACCCATTGCGAAATCATTGTCGCAATAGCCGCTCCCGCAAGACCCCAAGCCGGAAATCCGCACTTGCCGAAAATCATACAATAATCAAGAAAAATATTCAGCGCAACACAAAATAAATTGTTGTACATTTCAATATGCATTTTACCGCGTCCGCGAAAAAATGCAGCAGCCGCTTCTCCACTTATTGTCGCAGCACTTCCCCACAGAAGATAATTAAAATATATCCGCTCCAATCTGACTAAGTGTTCATCATGACCAAATATCACAAACAACTGAATTAAATACGGCTCAAGAAAAAATAAAAACGGTACAATCGCAAAACCAAACCATATTCCCTGCCAAACAACTTCGCCAATCCGTTGACGATTGCCGCTGCCGTAATATTGAGCAACAAATGTTGTTACAAATGTTGCAATGGCAACAGGAATCGCCACCGATGACCAAAATAACATCATTCCTTGCATCGACGCCGTCATCGAATCCGGATCGTACCACATCAGGAACATCCGATCCGTAAAATTCATGAATGAAATCGAACCACTCGAAATAATCAGAGGAACCGCATGCCGCAATACGTCAAAACCGCCACAAGGACGTGTCCACCATGTTTCAGGTTTTACTTGTAATTGTTTCATATCGGTCTGGAATTGAAGAAAATAAAATTGGAAAAACCTCCTACTCATAATTGAGCATTAAGAATGTGTTTGATTCGGAAGGTTGAGAACTTGATTTTGATTAACTTTTTTCTACGGCTCGTGTACCAAACGGAAACGAATATTTCAATAAATTACTAAAAAAGTTACTAAAATAAATCGCCCCAAAACTCATCCGCCGTCTGGTAATCTTCTTTGTAAAAAGAAAGAATTTCCTGCCTGACATGTTGAATAAATAAACTTCGCCGAGCCTATTTTTGTGTTCGCTGATTGATGAAAATATCTTGGATAAGATAAAATAGAATATAAAGATTTTCACCAAACAACCACTTTTTCTCAAGAAAACAATGTGTCAATCGAATAAGAAACAAATATATCACACTCAATAAATGCCTCTCAAACAAAACTCTTCGCCAATGTCACAGCCGCACTCGCATTATCACTGTAACCGTCAGCTCCAATTTGTCGGGCAAATTCATCTGTTACCGGTGCACCTCCCACTAACACTTTAGATGTGGCACGAAGTCCGTCGCTTTCCAATTTCTCAATAACTTTTTTCATTTGCGGCATTGTTGTGGTCAACAATGCAGACATCGCAACAATTGTTCCTTTTCGTTCTTTCGCTGCCGCTGCGAATTTTTCCGGCGAAACATCAACCCCAAGATCAATCACCTCAAAACCACCACCCTCTAACATTGACGCAACAAGATTCTTGCCAATATCGTGAAAATCACCCTGAACCGTCCCAATAACAATCCGTCCAATTTTTTCTATTCCAGAATTTTTCAGTAACGGATTCAGAATTTTCATCGATTCTTGCATTGCACGCGCTGAAATCAAAAGTTCCGGTACAAAATACTCATTGGATTCGAAAAGACGACCAACCTCTTCCATCGCAGGAATAAGGTGTTCATCCATGACGGCTTGAGGCAATGTTCCGGCTTCAATCAGTTGATTGACTTCTTTTAACGCCGCTCCCGTATCGCCGTCAATTACACTTTGCGAAAGTAACGAAAATACTTGCTCTGTCATGTTTCTTTCTTAGTTAAGGAGTTTATAGTGAATAGTTTATAGTGAATAGTTTTTTTAGTTGATAGTTTTTTCAGTGAATAATCAATAATAGTGAACAATAATCGCGATTGTTTGCGACATTATTCACTATTAACTATTCACCATAAACTATTAACTAATCAACGTCCGAAGAGGATATTAAAGGGCGATGATTTTTGAATAATCGTTCGTTCTTTTGGAAAGGCAATACCGTTTTTCTGAAGCAGTTCAAGATAATCAATACCAATCGCTAATACTTCATCAAGATAATAATTTCGTTTAATTTTGCCTTCGTTTTCGAGTAGGTCTTCAAGTTCTTCTTTTTCGGTTTTTCCGGCGTTGAGACGTTCTTGTTCTTCGAAAAACTTTGTCTCATTCAAGGTTGATGATTTTCGGGAACGGAGTTCTTTGTACGCCAGAATTTCTTTTTGCCGTTTTTGGAACTCTTCGTTATTCAAAACCCGTTCGGTTGACTGTTTCTGAAGTTCTTCATTGATCTGTGGAGTAACATAAGGCGTTTTGATCTGGAAATTTTTGGCTTGCGAAACTTTACTCAACGTCAATGCGTTATCGAGATCGGATTCGCAAATATCTTCGAGCGCATCGGTGTAGGACTGAATAATCACATCCGCCGCAACACCTTCCCGTTGCGGTGAAACACCGCTGGGACGGTAAAATCCCTGAATGGTAATTTTAATCGCTCCCAAATCAACATTATTACTATTGAAAATATCTTCGCTCAGTTCACGCATTTGTTGTACAGTTCCTTTACCGTGTGTTCGTGAGTCGCCGACAATCAAACCGCGTTTATAATCTTTAATCGCACCGGCAAAAATTTCGCTGGCACTGGCACTGAGTTTACTCGTCACCACAACCAACGGTCCTGTCCAATCACAGTTCGGGTCGAAATCATCGCGTTGCTGAGGACGGCTGCTGGTTTCATCTTTTGTCTGCACAACATTTCCCGATTCGATAAAAAGTCCGGTCAACGCAATCGCTTCCTGAAGCGAACCGCCGCCGTTTGATTTCAGATCGAGAACAACAAGATCAACCTCTTGTTCTACAAAATCTTTGAGAATTTTTTTGACATCGGTGGTGGTACTTCTGGCATTCGGATCGCCGCGCCGAAAAGCATCCATATCAAGATAAAAATCAGGAAGTTCAATAACACCGATTTTGTAAGGAACATTTTCGGATTTTTGACCGACTTCGAAAATTTCTTTTTTAGCCGCTTGATCTTCGAGATTCACTTTATCCCGAACAATTTCAATCGTTTTCGAAGCGGTTCCGTCTGCCGGAGAAATTTCCAACCGAACGATCGTTCCCTTAGCACCGCGAATGAGTTTGACAACATCGGACAGTTTGGAATCGACGACATCTTCGATTTTACCATCTTTTCCTTGACCAACACCGGTGATTTTGTCATTCTCTTTGAGTTCTCCGGCTTTATCTGCGGGACCGCCTTTCACGAGTTTTTTGACAACCGTATAACCGTCTTCCGAAGTCAGTGTTGCTCCAATTCCTTCGAGTGCTTTCCGCATCATGTTATTGAAATCTTCAAGAGTTTTCGGCGACATGTGTGAGGTATGCGGATCGAGTGCGCCGGAAATGGCGGAAAGATACGCCTCCATAACATCATCATTCGCCGCTTTCTTAATGTCATCAAGAATTTTACCGTTGGCGATATGACTTTCGAGCAGCATACGTTTTCTAAAACTCAGATAACGTTTTTGTAAACGTTCAATTGGATCGCGTTGTTCAATTTTTTTAGGTTCTTTACCTTCGTCAATTGCTTTTTGGCGTTCTTTTTCCTGATCGAGCACTTCGGATTTCAGAGCGAGAATATCGCTTTTAATTCGTTTTCGCCATCGGTCGTAGGCTTCTCCTTCTGTTTTGGGCCAATGTTGCAGTCCTTTTTCCGTGAGAATTTTTTCGTCGAGCGTGAAATCTTTCGACTTATCCCGAACAATTTCCTCATCCAGAGTAAAATCTTGTGGTGTGTCGAGAATTTTGAGAATCATGTCAACACGTTCCTTAATCCGGTCAAGATAACAATTGTAAATTTCGAAAGCCGGATTAATATTGCGTTTTTTTGCCAAATCGCAGAGGGTTGTTTCATATTCTGCTCGAAATTTATCGATATCGGACTGATAAAAATAAAGTTTAAGCGGGTCAAGTCCTTTAATATAAAGCCGTAAGGCTTCACGTGAGACAGCGGCATCTAATTTTCGTTGAGAGATATGGTTTTGTTCTAGGAGCCGGATGTAGTTCTGCGTGATAATCCGTTCGCGAATACCGGGCACTAAGGGCAACAACTCATTAGTGTCTGTCGGTGCCGCAATCACTTCACCACCGGTATTGGGCGGAACAAGCGGTTGACCGGAGATTTCCTTTTGGCAAGCCGTAAGAAAGAGAAGGTGAGACAAAAATATACAAAAAATGGTTCGGCGAAATTGGTTGTGAGTCATGGAAAATCTAATTTCTGCAAAATGAAAAAACAGGAATTGGAAAAACGGAAAACATCCGTTATTGAACAGAGTGTGCTATTCTAACAAATAAGTGCGGTTCAATGCAACAGGAAAATATCGAATCAGCAGAAAAAAATGAGAAAAAATCTTCCTCTATTTGAATTGAAGTAATATTTCCGTTGAAAAATTACGGGATTTATTATTATTGTGGGATTTTAGTTGGTATTATTTTCTTGGTAATATATCAGCGGCATTTTTGTTTTTCGATCAACTTCATGATATTTTCTTACGCCCTGAAAAAGCAATAGAGTGAATAGTGGAGAGTGGAGAGTGAATAGTGAATAGTGAATAGTGGATAGTGTCGCAGAGCGGATTACTATCAAAACGGTATTACTCCGCTTGCGAACTATTCACTATTCACTCATAACTATTCACTATTCACGATTCACTACAACAGCAGAGCGGTAAAATCGGTGTGATTGCCAATCTCCATAATCTTCCATCAAAATTGCAGAACTGATTAAATATCTTGGATAAATAAATAGTAATAAGTAATAGAAGGCAATAAGATAAAAGGAGAAATTTATGAAGTTCTTTTTAACATTCAATGTTCTGTTATTCATTCCGTTTTGTTTTGCCGATTTCGTGTTTGGTCAAAACGTTTCGGAACTGATTCCGGCAAAAACACGGGAATTGACAATCCCTTTTGAAGTTCGCCCAGATCATTCCGCTGATCCGATCAAAGAAGTGGAGTTGTTATATTCTCAAAATCGCGGTGTTCACTGGCATACCTCAGCTCGGAAACCATTGGATGCCGGAAAATTCGGGTTCAAAACCGAAACCGATGGTGAATACTGGTTCGCGTTTCGAACCATTACTCTTTCCGGTGTGATAAAACAATCCTCCACCAATACGCCTATTCGCGTGTTGATCGATGCAACTCCACCAAAACTCGCCTTTGAAATAAAACAACTGGATTCCGGAGAACTCTTTGTCGTTTGGAAAGCCGAAGATCAATATTTTCAAATGAAACGTCCCGATTTTGCCGTTCACAATCCTGTTAATTCAGATAATTCAGATAATTCAGACAATTCTGCTAATTCAGATAATCCTGTTAATTCTGACAATTCTGCTAATTCAGACAATTCTATTGGTTCGAACTCCAGTTCGGAAAAGAACTGGACACCATTAAATATTGACGCACGGAATATTCGAGTGATCGATTCCGGTTTGGAAGGGAGTTTCCGTTTCTTACCGGAAAACGGTGCCGCCCAACTGGAACTACGGGTATCAATTCAGGATTTTGTCGGGAATCGGGTTGAAAAAACGAGTTTGGTAACAATCAAACCAGTACAACATGAAAAAATACCGCAATCGAATATTCCGGTGATGAGAGTGATGCCAGAAAATACGGCAACACTAAAAACAAATTCCCTATCGTTAATGCCCGAACCGTTAACACCGCCTAAACCTGTTCGGATACAACAACAAACAAAAATTAAAAGTAATAAAACCAACACCACCAACAACAACAATAATAATTCATCGAAAAATTTATCGCTGCAAAAATCTGAAGAGGTGAAAACGGAAATGGGAGAAAATATTCTGGAAACAGAAGAGAATGACGCCCATAAAAAGGATATGGAGAATGATGATAAGAATAAAACAGATTTACCGATTCCGATTCTTGTCTCGCCGGATGGAAAAGTTGCTGAAATTGCGGAACAAATAAAAGAACCTCAAACAGTTCTTTCAAACAAATCGGATAAAATGGCGGAAGAACTTCTGGCAAATATGGGCGCATTTTTTGATGGCGGTTTGCCGGTTGAAATTACCAAAACTGTTCCGAAAACATCGGCAACAAGAAATTCTACCGCTACACAATCCGATGTTCCGCAATCTGTTGTTGGGCAACCGGTGATGGTATCGCCAACGGAATCGAAATTACCGGCTGCAGGCGGTATTACAGGGATTTCACTGAACAACACCTCATCACAACCGCAAATTATTGTCAAATGGAATATCGGTGACGTGCCTTGGCAAGAATCACAAATTGATATATTACGCGCTTCTTCAAAGCAAGGACCTTGGCAACCGATTGCCATCAATCTTCGTAATAACGGTGAGTATTGGTGGTTTCTGACTTCGTTGGATTTGAACCCGTTTTTTATTATGGTTCGTATTCGAAACATTCACAACGGAACAACTGCCGACATTACTCAATCACCAATCAAAATTGATCCAACATTTCTGAAACAAGGTTTCTTGTAACTGTCTATTTTATCAACAGAGTTATCAACAGAATTATCAACAGAATCCGCAGATATTTTGTCCGCGATTCCGCAGATTTTTAGATGTTCATTTTTGAGAATGACGAAACAGACAAAATAAATGGTCATTTTTTACCGTGTAATGTAAACAAAATACAATCAAAACCGGTATCGCAAAAACGTTAGGGAATTTCTAAAAATAAATTTCTACATGATGTTTTTAGAAGTTCCCTTATGAATATTTTATAAAAATTAAAAATTCAGTAACCATTCACACAGAGATAAACAAAATTACATAAATGGGAACTTCTAATAATGTAGTTTTCGTACGATTGGGAAATAAATGATAATTATTCAGTAGGATTTAGTTTGTATCATTTTCTTTTAGATTCGATTTAAAAATTCTGCTGGAATATTGTTCAAATTTTAATACCAACTAAGTCACAGCCTTCATTTTCAAGAATTTCGCAGGAAATAAGCGAACCGTGTTCAAGATGTTCGCCAGTTACATAAACAACCGGATCAATATCCGGTGCATCCGCAAATGTCCGGCCAATAAACAGATTAGGCTCTTTCCAACCCGATTCATCTGAGTAATTGTCATCGATCTGGACATTCAGAATTTTCCCCTTCTGGCGTACCGCCCAACCAACAGAATATTTTTCGCACACTTTGTAAAGCCGTTCGAAACGGCGTTCGATAACACGTTGCGGAATACGATTCTCAAAATTTGCGGCAGGAGTTCCGGCTTCGGCTGAAAACGGAAACACTCCTGCACGTTCAAATTTCCATGTCTCGACAAATTTCAGTAACTCCTCAAACAACTCGTCCGTTTCACCAGGAAAACCAACTATTAACGATGTCCGAAGTACAAGATGTTCAATTCGTTCTCGTAATTTTTCTAAAAGTTTTTCTGTTTCCGCTCTGGTAACACGGCGGTTCATTCGGTGTAAAATGTCATCGCCGGCATGTTGTAACGGAATGTCAATATACGGTAACAATTTTCCTTCCCCTTTTCCGCCGGCAGCAAATAATTCGATCAATTCGTCGTCGAAAAACTGCGGATAAGCGTACATCACACGAATCCAACGAATCCCTTCAATCCGTTCCAATTCCTGAAGTAATCGGGTTAATTGTGGTTTACCGTAAAGATCGGTTCCCCAAAAGGTTGTTTCCTGAGCAATAACAATAAGTTCACGAACACCGGCATCTGCAAGTTGCCGTGATTCTTCCAAAAGAGATTCCATCGGTTCACTTCGAAACGCCCCGCGTATGTTCGGAATGGCACAAAACGTACAATATCGATCACAACCATCGGCAATCCTTAAATAAGCAACATGTTTTTCCGTCAATGTCTCACGTCGATTCAATGAAACATTCTTTTGTGTTGCGCTATTGGGAACTCCAAACCATTCGTCCACCTCAGGAAATTCTGTTGCAAGTTTTTCAATTCCCTCAAATTTCGGCATACAACCGCGAACAACAACACGATGTATATGTCCTTGATTTTTCAGTTCAATCAATGCCTCCAGATATTTTCGCGCTTCGTCTCTCGCAGAACGCAGAAATCCGCAAGTATTCAGAATAACCGTTTCACAACCTTCCAATTCGGTTCGGAATTCAAAACCGGCTTGTCTCATTTCCTGAACATAATACTCGCTGTCAACAAGATTTTTGGGACAACCAAGCGAAACAATCGAAAAAGTTTTGACAGGTGTTTCGTTCATTCAGGCATATTATACTAATGATATTTCAGGCAGAAATAATTCCTAACTTATCCCAGTGTGACAATATCACGTGTGACATACCACACCGGTTCAAGACAAAATAGTGAAACTAATCAGTTGTGTTGCAATAATTCCTACAGTTATGTATTGTAAGATATTTATGTTATGGCGTTTTCAATGGCATTTTTCAATATTGCCGCTTGTTGCAATCCGACCAGCCGATTGATAATCTGACCGTCCTTAAACAAAATCAGTGTCGGAATACTCGAAACATCGTACTTGACGGCAAGCGTCTGATATTGATCAGCATCCACCTTAATAACTTTTACAGCAGCACCCACTTCTACAGCAAGAGCGTCAAGAATAGGACCTTGCATCCGGCATGGTCCGCACCACGCAGCAAAAAAATCAACCAACACAACTCCTGATTGAATCAAATTATTAAACTCCGTTTCAGATTCAATAATTAGAACATGTTCACTCATAAGTAACCCTTTCATTAGAAAATTTGTTAGATACTAATTTTGTAAATCCTTAATAATCATTCGGCAGGATTTTTGTTTCTTAAATTGACTCTGTGAGGAGTGTGAAGCGTTAACCGCCGGCAGAACGAAACTTACAGTGAAGTCTAATCTCGTCGAACCTAATAAAATAAAGCATTATGGAAATCCCACTGAATAATTACCAAATGTATTATCGTTAGTTTACAACAATTGAAACAACTAATCAATAGGGAGAATCCTCTGTAACTTTTTATCGCCGCCGTTGTTGGAGTGTTTCCGGTTTCTGAACCCATTTGAAACCGACTTTTTCATAAATTTTATTGAGCCATGCTTTTCGGGCTTCTGCGATTGCTTCCGGTTGACCGGCAAGATAATATTCCATAATTGACGCATTTTGGAATTGTTCCCAAAGGACTTCTTCCGAAGGCGAACTACCAATAATACGAATCACATAAACAACCGTTTGAGGTTGATTGAAAACAACTCCTGTTTCACTCACCGCAAGCGATGATGTTGTTTCCATAAATTCAACACCCGGCGCAACAATCCATCGGTTATCAATTTCGGAATCACCAACCGCAACCCCTTTTTCACGAACCTCTCCAAGTTGCGGCGGAATTCCGCGCATTGCAAAAAATGCAGCATACATTGACTCGCCATAACTTTTGTACGTAAACGGTTCCGTTTCCACCACCGGAACATCACTCCGGCCCGCAAATGTTTCCGCAAGTGATTTTTCAGAACTGCGAACTTCCATCGCCAATTCCTCCGCCCGTTTCAACGCCAAAGAACGAGCTTCAACTTCTTTCCAACGTTTCAAAACAATCTCTTTAATATCATCAAGTTTTTCCGGTTTGTTCTCCGCCTGAATTTCCGTAACCCAAAGAAGAATATTTTCGCCTTCAATTTTTTGGGGTTCAAAAACGATGGGGCTTTCGTTGAATAACTTGAACAAATATTCACGTTCCGCAGTGTTTCGGGCAAACTCCGATTTAATGGTACCAAAAATAGTGTCCAAAGGAACGGTCTTCAAAACAAGTCCCTGTTCCTCCACAAATCCCGTCAAATCCGGCATCGGAGGTGCCGTTTTTTCCTGATCAATATGTGTGTAATAAACCTGAAAATAATCACGCATCTTTTCTTCAATAAGCGGAATTGATTTCATCACTTTTTCAGTGGCAAGAGTCAAACGAATTTGTTCCTTAACCTCATCAAGCGGTTTGTACAAAATACTCAAATCTACCGGTTCCTCCGGTTTCGATTCTTCCGGCTTTGTTTCAATTTTCGGCTCTTCCGCTTTGGGTTGTTCCGGTTTCACTTCAACTTTCGGCTCTTCCGTTTTGGGTTGTTCCGGTTTCACTTCAATTTTCGGCTCTTCCGCTTTGGGTTGTTCCGGTTTCTCTTCAACTTTCGGCTCTTCCGTTTTGGGTTGTTCCGGTTTCGCTTCAACTTTCGGCTCTTCCGCTTTGGGTTGTTCCGGTTTC
>JAITBS010000530.1 GCA_031283515.1 Planctomycetaceae bacterium | reverse complement strand
TTCGATTTACGATAAATCGGTCGAATACATTTCCGGCGGTTCCAATGTCGGCGATATTAAGGAGTTTTTCTGGAAATGGAGACGGCATCATTCTCCTTATTTTGCAACAAATTTAACCCGACATTTTAATACGTTGCAGGAACCGAATAAACCAACGATGCAAAATCTCGGTATATTTGATCATATTGTACCAATTTTTCCTAATTCTTTTGTCGAAGCTGTCAGCGGAAGTGTGAGTGAAGGTGTGAGTGAAGGTGTGGGCGACAGTAGAACAAGAGGATTTATAAGAGGAACAGGGAATCTTGCCAAAGCTTTTTCTGCTGGAGGTTTGGTTCATGCCGATAGAATAACATTTAACGTTGGAGAAACTTTGGCACTGCCGAAAACTTCATCCGTTACAGAAAACAGCGTGGAACCGGCGATTCGTAAAAATTTTGCGGATACGGCACTTTGGGTTGGGACATTGGAGACCAACGAAAAAGGTGTTGCGCAAATTGAACTCGATATGCCCGAATCATTGACAACTTGGAAAATCAACGTCTGGACAATGGCTTCCGGAACACGCGTCGGTTACGGTAATTCCGAAGTGATCACCCGTAAAGACCTGATTCTTCGGATGCAAACACCGCGATTTTTGATCGAAAAAGATAAAATTCTTTTAACCGCAAATGTACATAATTATCTGAACACCGAAAAAGAAGTACAAGCCGTTTTGGAAATCGATGACCACTTACAAACCCAAACGTCTAATCGTACGAAAATAAATATTGCGCCGAACAGCGAATCGCGGATTGATTGGCTCGTCGAAGCGAAAACCGCCGGCAATACCGTAATTCGAATGAAAGCATTGACGGATGAAGAATCGGATGCAATGGAAAAAACGTTACCGATTTATGTTCACGGAATGTTGAAACAAGATTCGTATTCCGCTTACATTCCTCCTGAAAAAGATTCCGCAACAGTTATCGTCAATGTTCCGGCTGAACGTCAACCGGAAAAAACGAAATTAACGATACGTTTTTCACCGACACTTGCCGCATCAATGATTGATGCATTACCGTATCTCGTCGATTATCCTTACGGCTGCACGGAGCAAACACTCAACCGTTTTCTGCCGACAGTTATCGTTCATAAATTGCTGGCGGACGGTCATCAATTGCCGGCTCAAGGCGGAAAAAATTGGGCGATTGCACGAAAAATCAGTCCGGTTTATGATAAGGAACAAATTACCGAAATGGTACGAGACGGCGTTACAAAATTGACGAATATGCAAAACGCTGATGGAGGTTGGGGTTGGTTCAGCGGTTACGGTGAACGGAGTTCCGCTCATTTGACCGCTCTCGTTCTTCACGGTCTGCAATTATCGCAACAAAACGATGTTGCAGTCAATAGTGATATTCTGAACCGCGGCAGAGATTGGCTCTATCGTTACCAAAAAGAGCAAGTTGAACTGCTTAACAACGCTTTACTTCCCGACGAAGAAAAGAAAGAAAAACGTACAAAATTACACGCCGATGAAACCGACGCCTTTGTTGTTATGGTTTTGGCGGAATTGGAAAATCGTTTGGGAGTAATGAGTACGGAAATGACAACGATGCGTGAATATCTCTGGCGTGATCGCGGCAAACTTTCACCTTACGGCGTTGCTATGTTTGGAACCGCTCTGAAAACATGGACGGCGAACGGCGACAACGAAAAAGTTGATGCGTGCATTAAAATTATTGAACAATATCTTGTTCAGGATGATGAAAATCAAACGGCGTATTTGAATTTGAACAATTATTCCGGTTGGTATTGGTGGGCGTGGTACGGCAGTGAATTTGAAACACAAGCATATTATTTGAAACTTTTAATGCGTACCAATCCCAAAAGTCCGGTTGCGCCGCGCTTGGTCAAATATCTGCTCAATAATCGCCGGCACGCAACCTATTGGAATTCAACACGCGATACGGCAATTTGTATTGAAGCGTTCGCAGAGTTTTTGAAGGCAACCGGTGAAAACAAACCGAACATGACGGTTGATGTTGTGATTGACGGCAGCGTGAAAAAGTCGGTTGAATTTACATCGGAAAATTTGTTGACGGCGGACAACTCCTTGATTCTTGAAGGCGGCACGGTTTCGTCCGGTTCACACAAAATTGAGTTACGAAAACGCGGCACTAATCCGCTTTACGCAACAGTTTATCTTGAAAACTTTACGTTGGAAGACCCGATTCGGAAAACCGGTCTTGAAGTTAAAATTGAACGAAAAATCTATAAACTTGTTCGTGATGAAAGCGCAACAACAACAGTTGCCGGAAATCGCGGTCAAGTTTTTGAACAAAAAGTTGAAAAATATAAACGACAGCCGACCGAATCATTTTGCGATGTTGTGAGCGGCGATTTGATTGAAGTTGAGTTAATTATTGAGAGCAAAAATGATTACGAAAGTCTTTTAATTGAAGACAAAAAGCCTGCCGGTTGTGAGCCGGTGGAAGTTCGGAGCGGTTATAACGGTAACGAATTAAGGGCTTATGTTGAATTTCGTGACGAGCGGGTTGTGTTTTTTGTTTACCGTCTGGCACGCGGTAAACATTCCGTAACATACCGCCTTCGCTCCGAACAACCAGGTGAATTTAGTGCGTTACCCGCCGTAATCGAAGCAATGTACGCTCCCGAACTCAAAGGAAATTCGGACGAAAATAAAGTTCGGATTCAAGATAAAAAATAATCGTATAATTATGAATATTTTTTATTGCCGTTTTTTATCGTCGGCAGTTATTGTGTTTTTACTTGAAAAGATTTCCGCAAACCGTTGTACTTGACCAGTGGTAATCGAAGTGATAGAATATTCAGTGTTGAGATTATCAATGGAGTTTTGTATTGTAACAATCGGATATTGTCATTGGCAGATTCGTATTGTTATTTTTTCAAAAGTACAATTATTAAATGTTCAAACAAAATTTGAACAGGAATCTTTATGAAACAAACTCTACAATCAGATTCGTCTCGCCGTAAATTTTTACAAAGTTCAGTAGGAACTGCGGCAGTTTCAATGTTGTTTTTCGAGGCACCGTTCACCCTCGCCAGGCAAACGACCTCACAAACCCAATCCGATGAAAGGAAATCGGTTATGTCAAAAATTAAAGGTACACAAACAGAAAAAAATCTGTTAAAAGCATTTGCCGGTGAATCTCAGGCAAGAAATCGTTACACCTTTTTCTCCGCCAAAGCATCCGAAGAAGGATATGAACATATTGCTCATATTTTCTTGGAAACAGCAGAGCAAGAAAAAGTTCATGCTCTTCAATTTTTCAAATATCTTGACGGCGGCGGAGGATTGGAGATTACCGCAAGTTATCCGGCAGGCTCCATTCTGACCACAGAAAAAAATCTCGAAGAAGCTGCCGCCGGTGAACTCGAAGAATGGTCTCTCCTCTATCCCGAATTTGCAAAAATCGCCAAAGAAGAAGGGTTCAGCGATGTCTCAAGAACCTTCACTGCAATTGGCGTTTCGGAAAAACAACACGAAAAACGTTATCGCAGTTTTCTGGAACACCTGAAAGCCGGTGATTTGTTTAAGCGTGAAGGTGTGGTTTGGCGTTGCCGGCATTGCGGGTTTATCAGCAGCGCACCAAGTGCGCCCAGTGTTTGCCCCGCCTGTAAAATGCCGCAAGCCTGGTTCGAAATCCTCGCCGAAAATTGGTAACATAATTCGACCAATATTTTGAAACAATCAAAAAAAGATCGGCGGTTCGATAATGATTCACGCCGATCAACTTCTTGTTTTAAACTGTTCACAATAATTATTCACACAGGAAAAAAATGTAACTGTCTATTTTATTTTTTTGAGAATATGAACTCTACAAAAAAACAAACAAAAAGAATTTGAACCAAAATTTTCGTTTGTTTTATTACTTTGTCTGTTTCGTAATTCTCAAAAAAATAATCTGCGAAAATCTGCGGACTAAATATTTATCTGCGTAATCTGCAGACTCTGTTGATAAAAATAGACAGTTACAAAGTTTGTTCCTTTTGATGATTACACATGAATAGTTACAATATCATAAAATCATAAATAGAGAAAAGATTACGAAAAAGATAATTCGTAATAGAATTGCGTGTGTATATCTCTTTCAATTGTTCCAGCAATTTTGAAAGAACACTTGAAAAAAGTTATGATTCACATTTTTTGTGCGATATCATCTCCCAACTTTTTCCGAGTTCATAGTTGACTCCGATCAAATCAAGTGTTCGGGCAACAACAGAGTCAACCAAATCATTGACCGTTTGTGGAACGTTATAAAAATGAGGCGAAGCCGGTTGAATAATACCGCCGGCTAACGTGATACGTTCCATATTTTGAAGATGAATCAATGAGAGCGGTGATTCGCGAACAAGCAAAATGAGTCGGCGATGTTCTTTAAGTTGAACTTCTGCCGCCCGATGAATAAGATGTCGATTGATACCGGCAGCGATACAACCAAGTGAACTTCCAGAACAAGGCGCAATAACCATGCTATGAAATTGTACAGACCCACTGGCAATAATTGCACTAAAATCATTCGGGTCGTGAATAACGGTTGAGTGAGCAGATTGAGGCGGTGCGTATTGCTGACCAAGTTCCTGGCGAGCAACCGTATGCCATGCCGAACTCATAACAACATGAATCTCATGATCTGTTTGTTGTAACACATTAAGCAGCCGTAATCCATACACCACACCACTTGCTCCCGTCATACCAAGAATAATACGCATTGCTAACTCCTTCTGCCAATAGAGGAATTTTTCGTCTTGCCGTTAAAAATAAGTATAACACCAGATTTAATCAATACACGGCTAATCTTGCAGCATGTTTATCGAAAAATTGTACAAATTATTTCAATTTGTTTGTGAAGTTATTTTTTGGCGAATAATTATGATGTCTCATTGTAAGCTTTCTATTTGTGCGTAGATTTGTTGTTCGGTGCAATTTTATTTAATACTTTTCACGCTTTTAATGCGGTTTTTTATAAATAGGCAGATTGCGTTTAGCGATTGAATTTTCAGTATATTTAGTAATCGTATCAAAAAAACAGAAATTTCAAGCAAGACGAGTATATATTACAAAAATTACATTAAATTTTATGGCGGCATTTACCTTGCACGTGATTTTCAATAATTTTCTTAACAAAATCAGGGAGCGGGACATTATCTTGTTCTGCGATTTTTCTAATGTTGTCATAATATGCGATTTCCTGTTCCGACCATGTTAAATCAAGTCGTCTGATTATTTTCAGAGCTATATGAGAATAGCTTATTGGATTAGCCCAGTAACAGTGTCGGCATAATTCAATATCCTTCTCATTAATC
>JAITBS010000601.1 GCA_031283515.1 Planctomycetaceae bacterium | reverse complement strand
CGTTTTGATATTTACGTTTGGCGTTGGTGTCAATTTTTTGTTTCCGTCAACCTTTAATTCTCTCTATCGGAAACTTCTAAAAACCTTGCTTTTATCTAAAAATTTGTCGTTTATCCTTTTATTTTTCAAGGGCAAAATTTTTATAGGGCAGGTTTTTAGAAATTCCCTTCAGTAAAAAACACTTGTGATTCTCTCTAACTTCTTTTTAAAAGGTTGCGGGTACTTGCGTCCGATCTTGTTGAGATGGTAAAATACTCTCTGAAATTATTCATTTAATACGGTAGATTAAATCCATTCCGTAATCGTGTGCCGTTTGACCATTGCAAGCAATATTTTAATATGAAAATATCAATACTTATTATTCGGAGTGCTATTATTGCGGCTTTGGGAGGATTTCTTTTTGGGTTTGATACGGCGGTTATTTCCGGAACAGTGGACTCCTTGAAAATGGTTTTCCAACTTGATGATTGGTGGTTGGGTTTCACGGTTGCCAGCGCACTGTTTGGAACAATTCTCGGAGCTGGAATCGCCCAGTGGCCCTCCAATTACTGGGGACGGAAACCCACTCTTATTATCTTAGCCGTTTTCTACTTCGTTTCCGCAATCGGTAGCGCATTTCCCGATTGTCACGGTTATCTGACCACGCCCTGGAATTGGTATTCTTTTCTGTTTTTCCGATTTCTTGGTGGTATTGCTGTCGGCGGAGCTTCCGTTGTTTCTCCGCTTTACACCGCCGAAATCTCTCCGGCAAAAATACGCGGAATTCTTGTCGCAATTACTCAATTCAATATTGTTCTCGGTATTCTGGTTGCTTTCTTTTCAAATTTCATTATTACCGGAATGAATTACGGTGATACGGAATGGCGTTGGATGTTTGGTGTTGAAGCCATTCCGGCGGCTCTTTTCTTTTTTCTGTTGTTTTTTGTTCCAGAAAGTCCGCGATGGCTGATTGGTCGGAACCGCATCAATCATGCCAAAATTATTCTCGATACACTCGGAACCGATTCGGAAAATACAGAAACAGAAATTCAGGTTATTCAAAACGCAATCAAAGAAGAATCCGTACACGGAAAAGAAATCTTTTTTTGCCGTCAATTGTGTTTCCCAATCTTTCTGGCAATTTGTATGGCAGCGTTCAACCAACTTTCCGGTATTAACGCAATTCTTTATTACGCTCCCAAAGTGTTTACGATTGCCGGAGCGAGTAAGGAATTGTCCATGTTTTTTCCGGTGATTATTGGATTGACCAATCTTGTGTTTACCGTAACGGCGATGTTTGTGATTGATCGGTTTGGACGGCGGAAACTCATGTTGATTGGTTCGCTCGGTTACATTTTAAGTCTTTGCGTTGTTGCCGGAGCGTTTATTGTTTTTGCGGAAGAGTTCAATGTTTCCATTAAACAAGTTGCGTTCACCGAAGCAACCGAAAAACTCGAAAAAATTCAAATCATGTACGATAACGCCGTTTCACCGGAGGAAAAACAATTTTTCACAGAAGAATTGGAAAAAGCAAAATTAGTATTGAATCAAGCAGGTGAAGAATTACGGGGTGAAATTTGGAAAGATGTTCCTCTAGAGTCTCGTTCACTTAAAAGCAATACTGTTTCGATGGCGGGCATTTTGATTGTTCTTGGTGGTTTGATGGTGTTTATTGCGTCTCATGCTTTTGGTCAGGGAGCGTGTATTTGGGTTTTTATCGGAGAAATTTTTCCCAATAAGGTTCGTGCTCAAGGTCAAGCACTTGGTTCATTTGTCCACTGGATTCTTGCAGCAATAATTACTCAATTATTTCCGCCGTTGCTTGCCTTGTTTGGAGCGGTGAGTCTTTTCCTGATTTTTGCCGGAATGATGTTTTTGCAACTCCTTTGGGTCATTTTTGTAATGCCGGAAACGAAACAGATTCCGCTTGAAGAAATGCAAAAAATTCTTAAAATCATTGAAAAGAAATGAAAATCAAATCCATTTACATAATATTTTGACGAGACATCGTCAACTTTTAAATTATTGTTATGAGCGGTTACGTTTTTAATAATTCCGAAATTAGAATGAACAATTTAGATTCTAAGCTTCGAAATACGCCTCTTTATCCGCTTCGGTTTCAGCCGATTTACAAAAATTATCTTTGGGGCGGTAATCGATTCCGTGATTTGTTCCATCGTTCGATTCCTGCCGAAAACGATAATGATATTATTGCTGAGTCGTGGGAGATCAGTGATCATCCTTATGGGATTAGTGTGATCCAAAACGGTTTGCTGAGCGGTTTTACGTTACGAGATATTCTTTTGAGTCATCCGCATGAACTGTTTGGAACCGATTATATTGATCCGAATGCTTTACCGAAACGTTTTCCTCTTCTTTTGAAATATCTTGATGCTGCTCAACCGTTGTCGATTCAGGTTCATCCTGACAATATTTTTACGAAAGAATGGGCGTTGGGGGATTTGGGCAAAACGGAAGCTTGGGTTGTTGTCGATGCTGAACCGGGCAGTATCATCTGGATCGGAACGCGTCAATCTTATACTGCAAAAGAACAGGAACAACTTATTCGAGACGGTAATTGGGAATCGCTGTTAAATCCAATTACTGTTCAAACCGGTGATTGTTTTTTTATTCCTCCCGGTACACTTCACGCATTGGGAGCCGGAGTTTTTGTTTCTGAAATTCAGACTTCAAGTAATATTACGTTTCGAATATTTGACTGGAACCGCCTTGACCACGAAGGCAAACTGCGTGAATTGAAAATCGAAGAAGGAATCCGCGTGTTACGAAATCCGAGTTTGCCGGTTACTGCTCAACAACCTGTTAAAACAGGGGACATTCATTGTGAACAGTTGCTTATTGACACAAATTTTACAATCAACCGCTGGACATTGAATGAACCCAACATCTGGTATAATGATTGCCGTTGTCATCTTTGGACGGTTTTGGAAGGAACACTGATTATTGCATTCACTGCGGGACGAAGAATCGATATGAAAAGTTCAAGACGTGAGCTCGATCCTGACGCAATTGAAATACTACAACGAGGTGATTCGATTCTCATTCCGGCGATGTGCCGGCATTTTCATTGTATTCCCGAAAACTGTTCCCGTACGGTATTCCTTGATGTTTTACCGGCCAACTGTCTATTTTAATAATGAAACGCAAATCAAATAATATCCTTCTTGCACTCACTTGATGATGTTTTATTCTGTAACGATTTATTTAAGAGATAGGCAACGTTGCGCCGGTGTACTTACCGACTTGTCCCTGTGACGGCTGAAAATTAAAAAACAGCTGATCATTTTTTTGTGACACTAAGATAGCGTGTTCAATATTTACCCGCAAGATACGATTCCGTAACAGGAAGATTCCGTCGGCATTATCTATTTTTTATTGCATCAAGACACCAAGCGAG
>JAITBS010000389.1 GCA_031283515.1 Planctomycetaceae bacterium | reverse complement strand
TCGGCGACTCCGTGTTCGTTGCAGAATCCGAATGAGGTAGCTTTTGGCAGCAGGTCGGTTTTGCATTCGACGCATTTTGATTCTTGAACGAGGTGGTCGTTGCACCAATCGCTGATGGTAGTGATGCTGTTTCCGGTAAGTGTGGAAAATTTCGGCAATTTCCAACCGGTGTGGTGTCCAACATAAATTGTTCCGGCAATCATCGCGAAAACAATTATGTTAGAGAAAGCGTGAAAAATGGATTTCATAAGGGACTTTATGGAATTTTTACGTAGTAAAGTTAATGTGGACATAGCACATACTCCTATAATATAAAGGTACGGGTAAGAATTGACAATAGAAAGCGACACGAATTTTTCGTGTTACATCAATTCAGCAAGACGAACAAGAACAGATGAAGACGCACCGGAAGCCAAAAAACGGGAAAGAGTCGGGTATTTATTACTAAAACCGACTTACTAACGGTTTCTGTCGGGGTTGAAAACGCGGCGAAAACCAACATTTTCAAGACATTCGGTAATATTGATGTGTTGGAAACTGAAATGGAAGCAGACGGCGGATTGGCACAACTACACGAACAGTAATTATCGCTGCATTCATCAGAAGCGGTAATTTTACTAATCAATAAGCAACAATTCGGTGCACAACTACTTTTAACAGTTTTTTCCGAACAAGTGGAATTAGCAGCGGGGCAGTTATCACAATCACATAAACCGGAAACAGGAACGATTGCGCAAAAAATAACCACAGCCGCTGTTATCCAGCAGACTAGTTGTTTTTTTATTGTTTTCTGATCCTGATATTTCATTGAGATTTCCCTTTACTGCCTGATTATCGGCAAATGATGTTCCAGAGTGTAACCGCAATTTGAAAATCTGTCAAGTGCAAATTCGTTTGTATTTTGAATAAAGTTCAAAATTGCGTAATATATTCAGTGGAATTTTTTTCTCCTACGTCCTGAAAGGACGAGGAGGAACAGAATAATGCGTAAAAATAATAATTCTACTGAAATATTACCAAAATTGTTAATTTTATCCGATTTTAATTAACCGTATTAAAAATCAGTACGATAAAATCTGTAAAAATTTACTGGAATATTGACATTTAAGAGAATCGTAAGAGAATGTTGAGATGATTATTTTTTCACGCAACCGGACGGAAACAACTTTTGATACGGAACTTGCTGAAGCTATTGCAACACGTTTTCATACGAATGTTCTAAGTATTCCGTTTTTTTACGATCTTCGTTCTTTTGGAGCAACGCTTCGGCGTTTGCGAGCACTCAAGGAACCGAGTTTGTTTCTGGCGTCTTTTCCGGAACGGGCAACAAAAAATCTTCTGACACACTTGGAAATTAAAGAAGTTACGGTAGTCATGGATATTTCCAATACCGATACAGACCGGATTTTTGAATTTATTGCGGGAGCGGATGATTTGTTTTTGATTTCTGAAAATTCCGGCGGAAATGTTGAACGTCTTGACGAATTAACCGTTAAACGTTGGTATCCGGTGATTGATTTGGGAGAATGTATTGGTTGTTTGGAGTGTCTTAATTTTTGTCTTTTTGGTGTTTACGTTATTGGCAGAGATAAGAAGCCGGTTACAGATCAACCGGATGCGTGCCGTGATGGTTGTCCGGCATGTGCGAGGGTTTGTCCGGGGGCGGCGATAATGTTTCCGATGCACGATGATCCTGATATTTCCGGTCGAACCGATGCTCGAACGGTTCGGCAAAAAGTCAGGATTGATTTATTTCGAGCCGAAGAAGAACGCCGTCATCAAGTGAAACCGGATAAATCGAATGAACCGAATAAACTTGAACCGAATGAATTGGATGATTTGGTGGAACAGATTGACCGGTTCGATTACCGGCAATTTTGATAAATTGCTTGAATCATTTCGGCGGAATTTTTGAATTTTGTTTGGGATTTTAAAACGGCATCGACTAGATGTCGGGCATCTGTTTCGTTGTGACCGAGAGCCAGCAGTGCTTCGTAGGTTTCCGAAACGACATCCGTATGTTGTTCGCTATTGGGGCAATCCCGTGCGACCAGCAGGGCAAATTTGGGAACTTTGCGTCGTAATTTAGCGACAATACGTTCGGACATAGCGGCACCGATTCCCGGCAGACTGGCGAGAAATTTTTCATCTTTCTCTTCAATAGCCACTGCTACTTCTTTGACGGGGCGAACCATTGCTCGCAATGCTTTTTTTGTACCGACGCCGTCAACGCTGCAAAACAATTCAAAAAATTCTCGTTCTGCTTCGGTCAGAAAGCCGATCAATCTTGGAATCATTTTTCCTTGTGGGTTTCCGTCCAATGAGTAAATTGTGTGTAATACAACTGTTTTACCGATTTCCTGTTGGAGTTGCCGTCGGGTGTATTCTGGGATCAAGACCTCATATTCAAACGGCAAAGCGGTAATAACTGCCCGATCTTCATGTAATGCTGCTAAAAGTCCGGTAATTTTTGAAATCATAACTGATTATCTGAAATGGAAAATGGAACCTAATTTGACGATAACTAAATGGATTAGACGAAAAAACATTATAACAACATCATTATTACTGTCAAACAACAGTTTCGCTATCCTTTTTGTTTTTCCCATCAGCCCCGATAGGGCAATGGTTAGTTGATAGTTGATAGTTGATAGTGGAGAGTGGAGAGTTCGCAAGCGGGTTAAAAACGTTTGGGTATTACTCCGCTTGCGACACTCTCCACTATCAACTCTCCACTATCAACTACTTTATGAGATTGCCTGTTTGTTCTTTTGTTTGTTTCGTATTCTCAAAAAAGAATCTCTAAACATCTGCTGACTAAGAGTCCACAAATATCTCTGTGTCTTTCGTAAACTCTGTTGATAAAAATAGATAGTTACAGTGAATAGTGTCGCAAGAATTATAATTTTACTTTGCCATTATTGTTTTTTTTGATACACAAACAAACAACAACCTCATTTTTACTTAATTTCAACAGCCCAACGATCTCAACTCTGAAATATTTCTAAATCAGGAAAGTTGAACTGGGAGCCAATTGTCTCTGATTTTTGCTTGCTGAATAACTCGCATAACCGAAAAAGAAGGAAGTTTTCTCCTCTTTCTTTGAAAATTTTTTGCTTATTCAAGTTGACGATACACAGTTTAGGGGGAATACTTTGACAGCATTAAAAGAGGTTGGCGATTTTAAGTTTTAGGTTGCCTTGCGATACAAATTTTAATGCAGTTGTGGTTTAGTAATTGACCCTTACTAATAATGGTACAAAATGTTTTTGAATCTGTGTACAAAGAAAATTGCTTTGTGCCAAAAAATTTAATTTGATAAAGGAATTACCATGAGTGCAATTTCATCATACGGTTCGTATGCGAATTACGGAACAGCCAGACAAGGTGCTGCATTGAGATCGTCCGCACAGTTACAACAACAAACTCGTAGTGCTGCGTACACTTCATCCCGACAAACACAATCGTCAGGAGTGTACTGCGCCACTTGTAACAGCGGTTCCGCAGTTGCCAAAGCATCGAGTCCCACCTCAACCTATTGTCCGACATGCAATAGAAATGTCGCAACAAATAGCAGCGCAGCATTAAATAACGCTGCTCGTTCCGGTTCTGCCGCTAATGCCGGAGGACGTTTGATTTCGTCTGCGGCTTGTCCGACTTGTGGTGCAGCGTATGCCAGAAACCGGTAAAAAAAACGTGTAACTGTTTATACGTTTCATTATGTTTCAGAAAAATGAATTGTTGCGTTTAATACTTGTTAAGATTCTTGGCAATGTTATTGAATTACCGTAATAAGTAGAGATGTTTGTTTTCAACTCATTCAAATTACAGTAACCGGTTCGGTTTCAGGACTTATGGTAAACGCACCTACAAATCAGTTTCTGGAACAGACGGACAATGTTGTAACGAACATGAATGTAAGCGCAGAAGATTTGGGGATCAGACGAAGTTATGAACCCGACGAGTTGATTCCTGAAATCACACTTAGTATGGTGGGCGGAATTGGTTCAATGTTGACGCAACGGTTGCTCAATCGTTTCGGAAACGCAGAATCGGTACTCAACGCAACAGAATCACAGTTACAGGAAGTTGAGGGAATCGGTTCTAAAATTGCAAACAATATTTCACAAGCCCATTCCATTTACCATCCTGAAGTACTTATTGACCAATGCCGAACAAACGGTATTTCGTTAATTTCGAAACAAGATGTGAGATATCCGCAGTTGTTACGGACAATAGACGATCCTCCGTTTTTTTTGTTTGTGAAAGGAGAATTTCAGGCATCGGACAATCTTGCAATTGCTATTGTCGGTACGCGCAATGCCACTCAATACGGACATCAACAAGCAGAACGTCTGGCTTCGGAACTTTCACAATACGGTTTTACGATTATCAGTGGTTTGGCATTGGGGATTGACGGTGCGGCTCATCGCGGGGCATTGTCGATGGAAGGGCGGACAATCGCTGTACTTGGCAGCGGTTTACTCCACATTTTTCCACAAGAACACCATGATCTTGCCGAAAATATTATAACACACGGAATGATCATCAGCGAATACTTGCCTGATCAAGTTCCACAACGAGGAATGTTTCCGCAACGAAATCGGATTATTAGTGGTTTATCGTTGGGAGTTTTAATTATTGAGGCTCCGCTCCAAAGTGGAGCATTGATTACCGCAACTCTTGCCGCTAAACAGAGACGCCAAGTTTTTGCCGTACCTGGACGTGTGGATCAAGAATCCTCACGAGGTTGTCACCAACTCATTCGTAACGGCGCAATTCTTGTAGAATCCGTAGAGGATTTGTTGAAACACTTTGATTTGCCAATCAAATCAAAAACGCAACCGCAACCGCAACAAAAATTACAACCGAAACAAAAAACTCAACCAATTCCGCAACTCCAATCAACTATTACTCTCCAATCACCGCAACCCCCGAAAACAGAAACAACAAATATTCCCATACCAGTTGATTGGCAACTTAATGAAACTGAAACGAAAGTATTACAATTAATTTCGGTAAATCCGACCTCAATTGATTCTATTATTAGTATTTCCGGTTTGCCTGCTCATCGGGTACTTGCAACGATCAGCCTACTTGAAATACGCCAAATTATTCGCCGTACCGAAGCGAATACCGTCATACGACTCATAATTGATTCAAAAAAATAAATTCTAAAATACAAAAAAAGTAATATATTAGTGGAATTATTATTTTTCGATTTTCACTCCAGTGGAACTCCAAAGGTAGTCAACATTTCGCCGAAAGGTCGCCTACCTGTTAGTTAATAGTTATGAGTGAATAGTGAATAGTGTCGCAAGCGGAATGATCAACACATGGTTAAAATTCCGCTTGCGAACAAAAACACGGGTGAGTTTGGGAAAATAACAGGCGTTATTAGAGCAATAACGGGTGTTATTGGAGAAATAACGGGTGTTATTGGGGCAATAACGGGTGTTATTGGAGCAATAACGGGTGTTATTGGAGCAATAACGGGTGTTATTGGAGTAATAACGGGTGTTATTGGGGCAATAACGGGTGTTATTGGGGCAATAACGGGCGTCATTTTCCAAGAAAACGTATGGTTTTTGTAGGTAACTATTCAGTGAACATTTTATTCTTCACCTCGAAGAGGTGACATTTTCATAACCGTAGGTCAAGCGAAGCGCGACCTACGGTAAGTGCCGCGCCACAACATCGCCTGAAAGGCGAAACAAAACAATCCGAATTGTACAACCGGCAATTTGATGATTAAAATTCTGTCTTTCAGACAGAGATTTGTTATTGACACGAGTCCGCAGGTCGATGACCTGCGGTTATGAAAATCACACCCCTGTCGGGGTGAAAATCGAAAAACAAGCATTCCACTGATAGATTAAAAATAATCTGCGAATCTCTGCGAAAATCTGCGGACTCTGTTAATAAAAATAGACAATTACATGCAAATTCGCACGGCAAAGTATTGTAATCTCTTGAAAACACCAAATTTTCCGCTATGATTTTGACTTCAGGGAACTTCTAAAAAACTTTTTTTGACAGGCAGAAATTGATTGAAATCGAATAACAAGAATCTTTTACCCAAAGTTTTCAGAGGTTGCCGATTATTAGGAATCAGTTGTAAAATCTAAAGTTACACACATAACCATTAACATTTTCTCATCAATGGAAACCGGCGATATTTTGTTACATCATGGTTTATTGACCGAATCACAACTTTCAGAACTTCGGCTCGCTCAGCGTTCGGAAATGCGGAACGGGCAACGCGACGCAGTAAGACTTGACCAACTTGCCGTTCAGAAAGGTATTTTGACAGAAGAAATCGTGTTAACCCATTTGGGTGAAGAGTTGGGAATCGGATATGTTGATCTCTTGGAGTATCCAGTCAATTTATCATTACTCAAAACATTTCCGACACGCTTTATTCATCGTGAACGGATTTTTCCCGTTGGTCAGTACGAAGATCTGTTGGTCGTGGCAACCAGTGATCCGCTGAATCTGTATCCATTGGACGAAGTAGCATCAATTACCGGAATGCACGTTCAACCAGTTTTGGCTCTGAAAACGGAAATTGAAAAACTCATCAAAAATAATCTCGGAGTCGGTAGTGAAACCATTGACGGATTGATGGCACAACAGGCGGAAGAAGCTAAAGACGGCGGAATTGAACTGGTCGGCGATTTGGAACTGGACGGTTCAGAATTGTCCGAAATGGCTCAAGAACCGTCTGTTATCCGGCTAGTTAATGAAATTCTGTTGGAAGCAATTGAGTCACGAGCAAGTGATATTCATATTGAGTCGGAAGCAGATGGGTTATCTATCCGGTTTCGTATTGACGGCGTGCTGCATGTTCAGAATTTTCCGTCCGAAATTAACCGGTTTCAATCGGCAATTATCAGCCGGTTAAAAATTATGTCCAAGTTGAATATTACCGAACGCCGGCTGCCTCAAGACGGCCGTATTCAGTTGAAATTTTCAGGACGGGAAATAGATGTTCGTGTTTCGGTTATTCCAATGATTCATGGTGAAGGTATTGTTATGCGTCTGTTGGACAAAGGGGCAATGGAATTTTCGTTGCGTGGTCTTGGAATGAATCAGACCATTTACGGAATATTCTCCAATCTGATTCGCCTGCCGCACGGAATTATTCTTGTTACAGGACCAACCGGAAGCGGTAAAACAACAACCTTGTACAGCGCCTTAACTGAAATCAAAGACTCCGCAACAAAAATCATCACAACAGAAGATCCAGTAGAATACCGGTTGAGCGGCATCAGCCAGATTCAAGTTCACGCCAAAATCGGTTTAACATTTGCGGCATCATTGCGAAGTATTCTGCGTCATGATCCGGATATTGTGTTGGTTGGAGAAATCCGTGATCTGGAAACGGCAGAAAATGCGGTGCAAGCGGCATTGACAGGACATTTGGTGTTTAGCACGTTACACACCAACGATGCCGCCGGTGCCTACACACGATTGATTGATATGGGAGTGGAACCGTTTCTGGTTTCGAGTTGTGTGGAGGCAGTGATGGCGCAACGATTAGTTCGGAATCTCTGTCCGCATTGCAAAGAACCCTATGTTCCCGATCCGTCGGAATTACCGCCGGATTTTCCAATGGACTTATTGAAGCACGAATACGGCGGTCAGTTATATCGTCCGGTTGGTTGCCGCGAATGCCGGCAAGTCGGTTATCGCGGGCGGAACGGAATTTACGAATTATTGGTAACATCAAATTCGGTTCGTGAAATGACCGGTCGTAACGCCACAGCATGGGAAATAAAGAAAACTACTCTCAGTGAAGGAATGACTACTCTTCGTATGGACGGTTGGCGAAAAGCAATGCTCGGTCAAACCTCCGTCGATGAAATCGTCCGCGTTACAAAACAAGATGAATTTGCGTAATCAAAAAATGACAACACAGAATAGTTACTGCCAGTTATCTATTTTCCGTCCGCAGAGAACGCCGATTGTTGCAGATTTTTAGAGATTATTTTTTTGAGAATGTCGGGAACATTAACCCGAACAGAAATATTTAACAGGATACTTTGAACAATGAATTTATTTCCTTTTATATTGACGGCGTTTTTTTTCGTGATGATGTTGGTGATTGCGGGTTGGGAATTACGCCGGACATCGGATGTTCATGATTTTTTTCTTGGCGGTCGAACACTTGGAGCATGGATTTTGGCGTTCTCTTACGGAACAACATATTTTAGTGCGGTTATTTTTGTCGGATTTGCAGGTAAATTTGGTTGGCAATTCGGGTTGAATGCTCTTTGGGTTGGTATTGGTAACGCTCTTATTGGTTCCGGTTTGGCGTGGCTGGTTCTTGGTCGGCGAACTCGGCGAATGACACACAATCTCCATGTCCAAACAATGCCGGAATTTTTTGCCGTACGCTATGAAACAAATAGTATGAAGATTATTACGGCATTGATTATTTTTATTTTTCTTACTCCGTATTCTGCATCGGTATTTACCGGTTTAAGTTATTTGTTCGAGATTGTTTTTGAACGAAAAGTGAGTTTTACGGTTGTTCTGACGGTGATTTCCGTCATTTCGTTCATTTATATTACTTGCGGCGGTTACAAAGCGATTGCTCGAATTGATTTTATTCAAGGAATAATTATGTTTGGCGGTTCACTGTTAATGGTTTATGTTGTTGCTAAAAACTATGGAGGAATTGCGACGGCATCAACAGAACTTTCCGCAAAATTTAGTGAACGAATTGTTTCGGGTGAGATCAAATCGCCGCCTTGGTTTATTTTGCCGTCGGTTGTATTTATGACTTCGTTGGGAGTTTGGGGGCTTCCGCAAATGGTACACAAATACTACGCAATTCGTGACGAAAACGAAATTAAACGCGGTGCATTGATTACAACTATTTTTGCATTAGTGATTGGTTGTGCCGCTTATTTTACCGGAGCGATGACGCATTTGATGGAGCCGGACAACATTCCGCGTACATTATTGGGCGGAGTTAATTTTGATCAACTGGTTCCTGATTTGGTTGCTTCCCATTTACCGAAGATATTACTGGCGGTTATTTTGTTACTTGTGTTATCGGCATCGCTTTCGACATTGAGTTCCTTAGTTCTTGTGTCTTCATCGGCGATCACGATTGATTTGTACAAAGGTTCTATCAATCCCAAAGCATCGAATCAATCGGAATTAATGTTAATGCGAATATTTTGCGGGATATTTATTTTGATTTCCTATTTAATTGCGTTATTCAAACCGGCGTGGATTGTGTCTTTGATGTCGATTTCGTGGGGAGCGGTAGCGGGTTCATTTCTGGCTCCTTATCTTTACGGTTTATTCTGGAAACGGACAACAAAATTGGGTGCTTACGCTGGGATAGGGACGGGGTTATTGGTATCCAACGGGTTGTATTGGTATTGGTTTATTACGGAAAGCCCTGCCGACGCTGGGGCACGGGCACCGCTTGCCGCATCTATTGCAATGATTATACCGTTAATTATTGTTCCGGCAGTCAGCCTGATAACTCCGCCTCCAAAACCGGAAACTATTCAAAAAGCCTTCGGATAACTGTTGTTGTTGCGGAGTGTTGGTTTTTGGGGGGCAACAATACTTATACTTTGAATTTATACTTTGAACAGGAACAAATGTTTTTTTGCTAAGAATGCGGGCGTCTTGCCAGCAACAAACAAAATAACTTTCCGCCGTTTTTTGCTGGTGAAACGTTTGCATTCCTAAAATGCCCTATTTATAAGCGTGTAAAGTATAAACGAGCCAAAATAAACACTTATCCGTCAGCAAAAGACAGTTATCCGACTGCAAATGATAGTAGTCCGAAGGTTGATGACCTGTGGTTATGAGAATCGAAAAACCAAAATTTCACTGATATATTACGAATTTGGTTTAATTATGAGGATTCGGTATGATATTTTTTCAGCAACCAATATGGTTTTTTCTTTTGATTCCGATGGTGTGTTTGCTTTATTTTTGGCGGATACCATCGAAGTTATTAACTGGTTTGCGTATTGCGGTTCTTTTGTTGGTTGTTTTGGCGATGGCGCACCCGATGCTCAAACTGCCGACACGAAGCGGAACAATTATTGTTGTTGCCGACCGCAGCCGTTCCATGCCGACCGATTCGGCAACCGCACAAAAACACGCGGTCAATCTGTTGCTCAAGCATATCGGTAAAGAAAACCGTCTTGGTGTTGTTTCGTTTGGAGCAAAATCCTTTTCCGAACGAATTCCAGCCGGACTCGCCGCCGGAACATTCGGAGAATTTACCGCCGATATCCAAGCCGATGCCTCCAATCTAAGCGGTGCACTTGAAAACGCTTTGTCGTTGATTCCGGTTGGCGATAAAGGGCGATTGCTCCTTTTGTCGGACGGTCGCTGGACCGGCAATCCTCCTCATCAATTGATTGCTCAACTTGTTCAACGCGGTATTGTTGTCGATTACCGGTTAATTGAGCGTCCCAATGTCGGTGATATTGCGATTGTTTCGATTGATGCTCCTGATCGTGTTGTACCGGAGGAGGTGTTCAAAGTAACCGGTTGGGTTTATGTTCCGGTCAGTCAGGATGTGGAATATGAACTCTTACAAAACGGTGTTGCCGCAGCAACCGGAACACGATCTCTGTCTTCCGGCAATAACCGCTTCGAATTTAAACTCAAAGCAGGAACTCCCGGAGCCTTGTCCTGCGAACTTCGGATTCGCGGTCAGGAAAATGATCCTGTTCCGGAAAATAATTCGGCTCGGAAATTAGTCGGTGTCGAAGGGAATAAACCTTTGCTGGTGCTTGTTCCGCCGTCGGAAAATGGTTCAACGCCCGCTTCAACATTGGCAGAAATCCTAAACAATTCCGCCGTCAAAACGGAACTCTCCAACGGTTCGGGAATTCGTTGGTCATTACCGTTTTTAAGCCGTTATTCCTGTATTATTTTGGAAAATGCATCTTCGGCGCAGATAGGAGTTGCCGGTATGGAGTTAGTTGCCGAATGGATTAGGCAAACCGGTTCGGGGTTAATGTTCACCGGCGGTAAAAACGCTTACGCTCTCGGCGGATATTATCGATCACCGCTCGATACCGTCATGCCCGTCTCAATGGAACTCCGAAAAGAACACCGTAAATTGGCTGTGGCGGTTGCAATTTTAATGGATTGTTCCGGCTCTATGGGAATGACCATTCCGGGCGGAAAAATTAAAATGGAACTCGCCAATCTCGGAGCAAGCGAAGTACTCAATATCTTAACACCAATGGATGAAGTTGCCGTTTTAACCTGTGATACCGATGTTCAGACAATTATTCCGTTAAAACAAAACTCAAATCCACAAAATGACCGCGATAAAATTTTAACTATCGGACCAGGCGGCGGCGGAATTTTTGTTTACATTGGTTTGGCGGCAACAAGCAAAATGCTTGCCCAAGCCCAAGCCGATACAAAACACATTATCCTGTTCACCGATGCCGACGATACCGAACAACCGGAAGATTACGTTCAACTTCTCACCGCGTGCAAAAATACCGGAATGACTTGTAGTGTTATTGCGTTGGGAACGGAAACCGACAGGACGGCGGAACTTTGTAAAGACATTGCCGGAGTTGGCGGCGGCAATATTTATTTTACCGAACAGGCAAATGATTTACCGCGTTTGTTTGCATTGGACACCTTCACGATTGCCCGCAGTACTTTCTTAGAAGAACAAACGCCGTTCCATTTTACCGGAGGAATCATAACCTTAACCGGAACAACATTGACCGCACCGCCCAATCTTGGAGGATACAATCTCTGTTATTCCAAATCGGGCGCACTTGTTTCGGCATTAACGGACGATGACTACAAAGCCCCTATCCTTGCTTCGTGGCAAGCGGGTTTAGGACGTGTTCTTTGTTATATGGGACAAATTGATGGTTCATACACTGGTCAGATGGCGGATTGGAAGGATTATTCGTCAATGCTTGTGAGTTTGGGTCGTTGGACAGCGGGACAGGCGGAAAAATTACCGAACAATATGATGTTGACGCAACAACTTGACGATGGGAGTTGTCAAATTCGGTTGCATCTTGATCCGGAACAAGATCAGTCCTTCGCAACACTTCCAACCGCAACAATATTGAAACAAACTTCCGGTGCGGCATTGGAAACGGAAACGATTCCGTTACGTTGGTTGGAGCCGTCGATGCTTGGTGCCAATATTATTCTAACGGGCAATGAAATAATTCAGGCAACTGTTTTGCTGACAGAAAAAGGCGAATCTGTTCCGAAACCGTTCCAACTTCCGCCGGTTTGTTTACCGTATTCACCGGAGTTCCGTCCTTCTGGTAACGGTAAAGGAGCGGAAACACTTCGGCATTTAGCGGCAACAACCGGAGGTTGTGAGCGGGTGGAATTACCGGAGATGTGGAGTGATATTCCGAAGGTTCCGCGTTATTTTGATCTTTCGTCTTGGTTGATTTATATTGCGATTATTTGTTTAATTACGGAAATCTTTCAACGACGAACCGGTTGGATAGGCGTGTGGTTCAATCGTTTGCTCAACAGAATCCGTTGTATTCCAGCTCTTTGGCAACAAAACTTTCCGATCCTGAACAACGGCAACAACAGTCATTCCAACACAAACACTCATTCGGATAACGATGATTCAAACACCCAATCCCTTTCCTTATTCCGGCGTTTGGCGATACGAAAAGAACAACGAAAAATATTGCGAGGTGAACATTCGAAAACATCGGTTCCGAACCCACAATCGGTTGTTCCGGTAACGGCGTTACAACAAAAAGAAGAACCGCCAACCTCTTCGAATGATGTTTCCGATGCATTACAAAAAGCGAAACAATCTTCAAAAACCCGAACAAGAGGGAATAGTTAATAGTGAATAGTTAGTAGTGAATAGTGAATAGTGTCGCAAGCGGATTATTACCAAAACGGCAAAACTCCGCTTGCGACACTATTCACTCCTAACTATTCACTATTAACTACTAACTATTCACTATTATCTACTAACTATTCACTATTAACTATCGTCGTCCGCCTTCGTATTCATCAAGAAACGCATCAAGCCAACAGTGCATCAAATCACCATGACAAACTTCTGCTGTTCCATAAGTTTCTGCTGGAACATAAAAATTTAGATCACCGAGTTTCCTGCTTTTGTTGTCCGGTTTCATGGCGGAAAGAGTTACAATATAACCGCCTTTTGTTCGGCACGTTTCAATTGCCCTGACGATATTGGGAGAATTACCGCTACTGCTTGTTGTAATCAGCATATCGTTTGTGGTGAAATGCCGGTCTAATTTGAAACTGAATAAGTCATTTGACGAGACATCGTTACAAATTGCGGTTAAATAAGCAGATTCGCTGCAGGAACCGGTTTTAAACCGTCCTGCTTTCATGGCATCCAATGCCATGTGTTCGGAGATGGTTGCGCTTGCTCCGTTACCGATGAACCATAAAATGCCGTTTTTATTGTCACGGGTTATTTTGGATTGGCGAACCCATTCTGCAATACCGGTGTCCTGATCAATTTCTTTGCCGTCGTAAAGAGTTACAACAGTTGCATTGAGTTTTTCTGCTACGTAATTCGTGTAATCTTGAAAATAGTTCTTTTTCATGGGTGTGGGGTGTTAAGTTGAATTAAGTCAAACCGACAGAATTGATAAATTGATAAAATAACCGCAACAATTTAGCGTGAGTTTATTGATGATTACAGATGATTCTAAGGTTATTGTATTATTCATTTGAACGGAACACATTATCATTATTAGGTTTAAATTAGATTTAAAACATAGCAAAAAATTTAAACTCGTTCAAGACCCCCAATAAATTTTGGTAATTATACATCAATGCCACTGTCGATGAGTTTTTTGTAATCTATCAGTGGCATAATTTTTAGAGTACGTCATTTGTCAAAATCGTCCTTAACAAAACCTCATTTTCACCTAATTTTTCCGAACAAAACAACCGTAATATATCAGTGGAATTATTATTTTTTATTCTTCACCCTGAAGGGGTGGCATTTTCATAACCGTAGGTCAAGCGAAACGCGACCTACGGTCAACATCTCTCCTCAACATCGTCTGAAAGACGAAACTAAACGAGCAGAATGACACATTCGATTTTTAAAAGGCTGTCCTTCGCCTTATGGAACTTGGGGAGCGATGGGAATAATCGCCGGTGGCGACATGATCACATTACCCTGATAAAAATGTTACATAAAGCAATTTATAACAGAAAACAATTCGTAACAGAATTGAGTATAATATCTCTCTAAAATGTTTTTTTAGAGGACGGTGAATATACTGTGAATGTTGGTGCTGTGAATATACATTTTCTAACTCATTCAACCGACAAACAAAATAAATTTGACTTTGTATTACACAACGAGGCAAAATGAACTATAATTCGTTTCGTTTTCAAACACTTCAAGTACCGCAGATGATACGGTAACTCCTTAAATTTTCCCCAAGAGAGGTAAATTATGTTTCAACGTTTTTTTATTATTTTTGTTGTTTTTTGTACTTGTTCAATTTTCATTTCTACTAATATTGCTCAGATTCCGTCTGTTTCCGGTTTCTTTCAAACACCAGTTCGTAAGGAAATGTTCGATGAAGCCCATTTTACCGAATGGGTTGACGGAACAGAACAGTTACTCAAAACCAACACAGGTACTGCATGGGTTTTGACATCGCAAACAACCTTACCGGGTTATAATGGAATTGAATTTGGAAAATCCAATATTCCCGGTTCCCGATACATACGTGTTGCTTTCAAGACGCCAGTTCCCGTCGGAACACTCTTGGTTCAGGGAACCGGAGTACCTAGTGTCCTAAAAGCCGATATTGGTAATGCCGGCGATGTCTGTGATGATAAACAATGGATTTTCGGCGTCCGTCTTCAAAATCGAGTTATTAACGAAACAGAAAACGGTCTTGAACGAAAACATTTTAGTGTGTGGATTTTCCCGCCTGGTATCAAAACAACAGCGATTCGATTTAAACACATTTCTCACGTGGCAGATAAGTCCTACGCAGGTTGGCTTGGCGGAATCAATGTCCTTTCTGAACGAATGGTTAATCTTGCACCTTATGCTCACGCATTCGCTACCGGACAAAGTCAATATGCTAATCGTGTCAATGATGAAACAAATAACGAGATGCGAATTGTTTGGAGTAATGGAGAGGAAGGCGGAGAATTTGCAGTTTCACCGGAACACCCGGAATATGTTTCACTTATTTGGGATAAACCGGTTACACTTCAGGGAATTTGTACACTTTGGACTGGTTTTTTGAATGCAGACGCGGAAGTGTATGTCGGTTCGGAAACACAACATCCGAATGAATCAATTCAGGCTGATGATTGGAAAACGGTTGTCTCTCGAACCAAACTTCATGATGGTTATATTCCACATCTCGTGCCAAACTGGTTTGATTTCGGGCAACCGATAACAACACGCGCTGTTCGGTTACGAATAACTGCTTCGCTTGATGAAACACATGTTCACCCTCATTTAAAGGGAAAAACCAAAGAAGGGAAACGAGTTTGGCTTGGCGAAATGATGTGTTTTGCTCCACTCGAAGAAAAAACGGCACTAACCTCTATTCTTCCGGTACAGTATGAGGCGAACCATCCGCCGATTCCAATTCGTTTCAATATGCCCGAAGACGGAATCGCAACGCTTGTCATCGAAAAGGAAAACGGAACCCGAATTAACAATCTTGTTTCGGAAACACCGTTTCCCAAAGGAGAAAATGTTGTTTATTGGGATGGCAGCGATGATTGGTTACGGGATAACGAAGCAGCTTCTCATGGAGTGTACCATATTCCGAAACGTCTTGTCGAACCGGAAAACTATCAAGTTCGCGGTCTTTACCGTCAACCGCTTTCACTTCGATATGAATTTTCCGTCTATAATGAAGGAACACCGCCTTGGTCCACTGCAGATAATACCGGCGGTTGGTTGACAAACCATACACCGCCAGACTGTGCCCTCTGGGTCCCTGCCGAACAATCACCAACCGGTTCACCTCTCGTTTATCTTGGCAGTTATGTTGCGGAAGGCGGTCACGGTTTGGCATGGTTTGATGTTCAATCCGACAAAGAACAAGGTGTTTCAGCGGCGAAAAAAGGAGGATTCGGTTGGGTCGGCGGTTTCTGGACTGGAGCGCAATTTCTTGCTAGAGATACCGGAGAAAAACGTTATCCTGAACATCTTTTATACGCTGCTTCCGTTTGGAGTGTTGCGTACAATTATAAACAGGATAAAAATAAAGATATTGAAGTTCGTATTTCCGCTCTAAAATCTCAGGGAACACCGTCCTCTGTTAAATACACATTCAAACCGATAGCAGATCGACCAATTACGGGAAATGCGTGGGAACCTTATTTTACCGGATTCTCTGTTTATGATGGTGTTGCTGCTCTTTCCATCGGGTTATTGAATCAAATTGTTTTTATCGATACGGAAAATGGAAACATTCTTGAAACTGTTGAATGGACAAATCCTGGAGCGTCGGCATTCGATTCCAGCGGACGTTTTTATCTATTAAGTGGTCAATCTCTCTATCGTTGGAACAAAGGTTTTCGCCCCAAAAATAATGAAACATTAAAAGAAATTCTTTCAGGATTGAATGAGCCCAAAGCGTTGACATTTGACACTGCCGATAATATTTACGTTGCCGAACAGGGAGATTCACATTACGTACGAGTATTCGACCCAAACGGTAAACAACTTCGGACAATCGGTAAAAAAGGAATCCCACAAGCCGGTTCCTACGATGAACTTCGCATGAATAAACCAAGCGGATTGACGATTGACGATGGTCATCGGCTTTGGGTAACAGAAAATGATTTTCAACCCAAACGGGTAAGTATTTGGTCGTTGGATGGTAAACTGATTCGGGCTTTTTACGGACCGGCAGAATACGGCGGCGGCGGACAATTGGACTCAGCCGATCCGTCACGTTTCTTTTATTACGGAATGGAATTCAAACTCGATTGGCAAAAAGGAACTTATAAACTTGTTCGGGTCTATTGTAGAAAAACCGGAGATTCTGCGCAATCTCCTGATGGACATGCTTCGGAAAAATTGCCGGAAACAGCTTTATATCCGCAACAAAATTCAGTATCAGAACGGCCTCGTTATTTTACAAATTGTTATAATTGTAACCCAACTAGCGGAAATTCCCTTTCCGGTATTTGGTATGACGATCCGAAAACAGGAGTTGCGCGGCTTGTTGCTGCATGTGGCAGTATTCATCAATGGTCGATTTTCAAGCAGCCGGAATTTCGTAATAAATTACCGCAAGGTATTGATCTTGATAAAGCCCGCCATCAAAATCTTTGCCGTTTTCTTTGGTCTGACTTGAATGAGGACGGACGTGTTCAAGCCGATGAAACTCAATTCGAAATCGGAGAGTCCGGCGGTATTACTGTTGGAGTTTCCGAAGGGCGTCTCCATTTTATTGCATCTCGTATTTCCAATGCAAAGCAAAACAATAATGATGTCGAAATGCAGTCGGTTTTGTATCGAGCAACATCAATGAGAGGAGTTGTTCCTCTGTTTGATTTTGCCGTGAAACAAATACTCGTTTCTCATGTTGAACCGCCTCGTTCGTCGGGAGGTGATCAGGTTTTATATAATCGGAAAAATGATCGTTGTATTCTGACTCTTGGTGTCAAACCATTTACGCGGGAATCTGTTACGGGAACGAAAAACGGTAAAACTGTTTGGACATATCCGAATCCTTGGCCGGGTTTGCATCCGTCCCATGAAGCTCCACCTCCGCATAAATCCGGTCAATTGATTGGTGTTACCCGGCTTCTTGGCGATTTCATCAATGTCAATTATCCGAATTCCATTTTTGCGGTGAATGCCAATATGGGAAACATTTATTTGATGACAGACGACGGGCTTTTTGTTGCAACGCTTTTTCATGATGTTCGAACTGCTCCGACATGGTCAATGCCGATATCGCAACGAAATATGGAAGTCAGCGGTTTGACCTTACACGACGAAAACTTTTGGCCATCAATAACACAAACTCAAGATGGTAAAATATTTTTAATTGACGGTAGTCATTCCGCTTTGGTTCGGATTGATGGTCTTGAAACACTTCGGACACTTCCAACCGTTACATTTCAATTGACAGAAGACGATCTGAAAAAGGCAAACGCCTGGTTAGTTGACGCCGAACAAGATCGTCAACATCATCAAGGACAATTAACATTGCGTGTTCCAATCCGCAAAGAAACAGTTACTGTTGATGGGTTACTTTCTGATTGGGAAGGAGCCGATTGGGGAATTATTGATCGGAGCGGAGTTGCCGCTAATTTTAACAGTAACAGTAAACCTTATAATATTACTGCAACAGTTTGTCTTTCGAAAGACCGGCTTGTGGCGGCTTATCAAACCAATACAAAAGATCTTCTCAAAAACAGTGGTGAAATACCTCAAGCTCCGTTCAAAACCGGTGGTTGTCTTGATATCATGATTGGTGCTGATTCCAAAGCCGATCCCAATCGGCGTGATCCGGTTCAAGGCGATTCCCGAATTCTTGTAACTCTTGTTAAAGGAAAACCTTATGCTGTACATTATCGGGCAGTTGTTTCGGGAACCAAAGAACCGATTCCGTTTTCATCACCTTGGCGGACAATCACATTGGATCGTGTTGACAACATCAGTGATCAAATAGAATTTGCCGTTGGCGAAAATGGTATTTTTGAATTTGCCGTACCTTTGAAATTACTTGGTTTAAATGTTGTTTCCGGTACAAAAATTAAAGCGGATATTGGTGTGTTGCGCGGTAACGGATTTTCAACTCTTGCTAGAGTTTATTGGTCAAATAAAGCAACAGCAATTACAGCCGATGTTCCCAGCGAAGCACAATTAACACCGTCTCTTTGGGGGAATTGGCTTTTCGAATAAAAAAATTCCGTTGAAATATTACAAGAATAATTCTCTCTGTATATTCCGTAATCCCTGTGGTTAATAAAATGTAATATATCAGTGGAATATTTTTGAATTTGTTTACATTTGGAAATTACAAGGTAGGCGACCTTTCGCCGAAAGGTTTTAAATAATACAATACAATAAACCCACGGTCGCAACGGTTGGGCTTACTATTGTGTTGTACGCAGTGAGTCCTTAATTTCCGTCCGTCAACAGGGGCAAGTCGGCTATCGCCGTATTGTTTATTGTTTATTGTTTAAAACGTTTCGGCGAAACGTTGGCTACCTTTGGAGTCCATTGATAAACAAATTGACGAAGATTCCACTGATATATTACAAATCAAGTAATTTTTTGTAATTGAAACAAAAAACTGATTTGGATTTTAAAAAGTAGAGAGAATATAATCCTTTTATTTTATCAAAATTTTCCAAAAGGAGAAAAAAACGAAAGGTACGGTTATTTTTTATCTGCTTGTTTCTTTTGTCGCTTTTTCGTGCGCAAGAATCTGTTCCGCTGATACTGCCTTTGTCGATCCACAATACTGTACGGATCAAACTAATGCTTCTGGATGTTACTGCACTCAAGGTTCTGGATTCAATTGTTCCAATCTGCTATCTAATGACGGTACAGTAACAGCAACGGGTACGAAAATCACGGAGGAAGGAACAGATACAACCGCATCGGAAGCGGAGGATTGCGGTTCGTAGGTATTTTTAGAATAAGAAATTACTATGAAAAAAATTTTTTTTACCGGTTTATTAGTTGGATTGATTTTATTGATGGTTGTATGTCCTTACGCAACAGGACAACAAGATGATCCTGTATATGTTATTTGGGAAACTTATCTTCAAACAAGAAACGGTCTTAGTGATTTGGATGAATGGGTTGATAAAATCATTGAAGTTGTTGATAATCATCCTCAATCAACTACAAGGTTGAATGTTTTGATCAATCTCGTTGGATGTTGTAACTCTGCAAAGAAGTATGAGAAATCTGTAGAAATTTTAAAAAAAATTCTGTTAATTATTGACTGTCCTATTTATTGGCGATTAGATGTAATCAGAGAAATCGGATCGGTACACAAAGAGATGTATCTTGAAGCCCTCCAACGCGGCGATAAATCTTCTGCCAAAGAGTATGCAGAGAAAACATTGCAGTATTATGCCCAATTCCAAGACGAATTAAAATCAGCAGAAACAAAGCAATTGTTACACGAGAATGAACGTACTGCTTTGCAACAGGAATTGCTTATTCTGTTCAATACGGAATCAGAAATTTTGAAGGATGTTCGTGGTGATTTACAGGCTTCAATTGCAAAAGATGATGAAGCGGTTCGTTTTTTGCGAGAACATCCTCATATCAAAAATTATGGTTATAATGAGGCATTCTTCCAGAATAAAAAAGCAGTAGCCCTATTAGAATCAAAAAAAAATGAGGCAGAATCTGCGATGATAGATTACGGTCTTGCTACTGCTGAACCGAAAACAATAAAATCTTTACAAGCACGTAAGTTTGCACTAAAGGCATATCCCGAAAAAGGAAAAGGTTACCGTGCGTTTTTACAGCGTTGGCTCGACAATGTACCACAGGACGCCGAAACAGTTGTTGTTTTACGTGATCTTGGGCAGAGTTTTTTGGAAGAATGTTTACACGGCGAGGCAATAGAAGTTTTTGAAAAAATTCGTAATAACTGGTGGGAGCAAATACTTATTCTTGACGAAATCCCGTTAAAGAATCAATTGGGCGGTTATGGTGCCGATGTATTGGGAATGCTTGGTCAGTGTTATCAAAAAACACTTCAAGCTGAAAAGGCAGCACAATGTATTGATGAATTAAAACGTTTGGTTCCTAAAGATACCTGGATTATTACTCTTGAACGACAACAGGGACAAACCGAACGGGAAGTAGAACGAAAACAAGCAATTGAGTTAATCGAAAAACAGAATAAAAATGAAAACCGACACGTTAATAAAAAATGAAGGTATGGAAATATTGTCGAAACATTTAGGCATGGTAGAGGCGGAGCGTTTTATAATGTTAATTCAAAGAGAACCCTTTGACTACACCAAATGGCAAGAAAATTTGTTTGAAAATATGACGATTGAAGAGTTCGCAAAAAAGGCTGATGAATATGCAAAAAATAATACTGGAAATCTCTAAAAATACCTTTCCTAAACCGATGTCTCGAACTCCGCAACAACTTCGTGATGATTTATTAGCCATTTGGAACGCCGGAGTTGAAGGAGTTCGGGTTGACCGATTAATTCGTAACACCGTTTCGCTTCACGGCGATGTTCTGCAAATCGGTGACGAGCAATATCTGCTCAACGGAATTGATCGAATTATTGTTATCGGCGGCGGTAAAGCGTCAGGAGCAATGGCGGAAACGCTTGAATCCATTTTGGAACCGTTGTTTGATCGCAAAGAAGTGGCAGGATGGGTTAATGTTCCAGAAAAGAGTGCGAAACCGCTTCGCAAAATTTTTCTTCATCCGGCACGCCCAATGGGAATGAACGAACCAACAGAAGCTGCCGTCGAAGGAACCAACAGAATCCTCGAACTCGCAAAAAATCTGAAACCCAATGATTTATGTCTAAACTTGCTTTCCGGCGGCGGTTCCGCTTTGCTTCCCGCTCCGGTACCGGAAATTTCCTTGCAGGAAAAATTGGAATTGACCCGTTTTTTGAGTGAATCCGGTGCAACAATTCAAGAACTCAATACAGTTCGGAAACAAATTAGCCGTATTAAAGGCGGAAAACTTAAATCACTTTGTTACGGTAAACGTCTTATTAGTTTGATTCTTTCAGATGTATTGGGAGATCCGTTGGATGTGATCGCTTCCGGTCCGACCGTTGACAACAGCAGTTCCATATCCGACGCTTTGGCGGTGCTCCGTCAATTTGCCCCTTCTATTGTTGAACAGGTTTTCAACTCCGATAACTCCAATTCCAATAACTTCAATCCCAAATCAATCACCAACACCAATGAAAAAATCTTGTCTGTTTGCCAAACAGCCTTGCTTCGTATTTGCCGTTATTTTCGGCAACAAATATTGTCGGTACATCCTGCACCGGCAATGAAAGAACCGCACGATGGATTTGTGCGGAATCTCATTATTGGCAATCTTGCAACAGCGGTGGACGCAGCCGGTACAGAAGCACTTCGGCGAGGATACTCTTATGCGATGTATGTTTCGCGAAAAAGTGAAGGTTTTGCTGAAGAAGTTGGCACCCATTTGGTGGATTTGGCACTTATGAAACATTCCGATTGTCTGATTCACGGTGGTGAACCGGTTGTTAAATTGGTTTCACCTGAGCAACGCGGAAAAGGCGGACGTAATCAACAACTTGTTCTGGCGGCATTGCTCCATCTTATGAACCGCCTAGAACTGGAAACCAACCCCGATTCTTTTCCGAACATAGCAATTCTTTCCGGCGGAACCGACGGGGAAGATGGTCCTACCGATGCGGCAGGTGCTTGGATTGACCCGATTTTTTGGTCTGAATTTCAAAAAAAGATCAAAACCGATCCAACCTTTCAACCTCTAACATTTCTTCAACACAACAACGCTTACCACTTTTTTGAACCGCTTGGAACCTTGCTTAAAACCGGAACAACCGGAACCAATGTTTGTGATTTGCGTGTTATCCTTGTTGAGCATAGCATCAATTTTTAAGAAGATTTGTAATATAATATTTCGTAATATATTAGTGGAATATTTGTAATCTATCAGTGGTATTTTTGTAGATAAACAAAGTAGCCCTGAAAGGGCGTTAAGATTATAGCCCGCCCCAACGGGGTGGGTTACAAATCATCCTTAATTAATAAGCCCTGAAAGGGCGATGGAATAGTTGATAGTGGATAGTTCGCAAGCGGATTACGACCAAAACGTTTTGAATCCGCGTGCGAACTCTCCACTATCAACTAATATCCTGCCCTTTCAGGGCGTTGTTTCACAAGGAATTTTTACCCACCCCGTTGGGGTGGGCTATAATCC
>JAITBS010000340.1 GCA_031283515.1 Planctomycetaceae bacterium | reverse complement strand
CCCGAACGCGATGGTTTGTTTTGTGAGAAAATTTTCGGTCCCGAAAAAGATTGGGAATGCGCTTGCGGAAAATATCGCGGCATGAAATATAAAGGTATGACTTGTGACCGCTGCGGCGTGAAAATTACTCATTCACGCGTCCGCCGTAAACGGATGGGACATGTCGATCTTGCCGCTCCGGTTGTCCATATCTGGTTCTTCAAAGCCGCCTCCAGCCGATTGGCAACCCTGCTTTCCATGAAAGCAAGCAGCCTCGAAAAAGTAATTTATTTTCAGGATTACGTTGTCATCGATCCGGGAAACACCCAGACAAAACTCTACGAACTCCTCAATGAAGAAGAATATCGGAAAGCACGCGAAGAAGATACCTCCGGTAAATTTCAAGCCGAAATGGGAGCCGAAGCTATTCGGAAACTCCTACAACAACTCGATCTTGTAACATTGTCCGAAGAACTCCGCGTCGAACTTACCGAAACAAAATCGAAACAACGGAAAAAAGACCTCATCAATCGGCTTAAACTCGTTGAGTCACTTCGGGATAGCGATAACAAACCGGAATGGATGGTACTCGACGCCATTCCCGTTATTCCGCCGGATTTGCGGCCGCTCGTGTTGCTCGAGTCGGGAACCTTTGCCACCAGCGACCTCAACGATTTGTATCGGCGAATTATTAACCGGAATACTCGTCTCAAAAAATTAGTCGATCTCAATGCTCCCGATGTGATTATTCGCAACGAAAAGCGAATGCTCCAGCAATCGGTTGATGCGTTGTTTGATAATGGTCGTTGCAAACGTCCCGTTTTGGGTTCAAGTAATCGTCCGCTTAAATCGTTGACGGATATGATTAAAGGAAAACAAGGCCGGTTTCGCGAAAACTTGCTCGGTAAACGGGTTGACTATTCGGCACGAAGCGTGATTGTTGTCGGACCGCATCTTCGGCTTCATCAATGCGGTTTGCCTAAAAAAATTGCGTTGGAACTTTTTCAACCGTTCATTATTCGCCGGCTCAAAGAACTGCAACATGCTGATACAATTAAGAGTGCCAAAAAAATGCTGGAACGGAAAGATGAAGAAGTTTGGGATATTCTCGAAGAGGTTATTCAAAATCACCCGATTTTGTTAAACCGCGCTCCAACACTTCACCGAATGGGAATTCAAGCATTCGAACCAACGCTCGTCGAAGGAAACGCAATTAAGTTACATCCGTTGGTTTGTCGCGGATTCAATGCCGACTTCGATGGCGATCAAATGGCGGTTCATCTTCCGTTGTCGCTGGAGGCGCAAGTGGAAGCACACACCCTCATGCTTTCAACGAACAATATTTTCAGTCCGGCAAACGGTTCACCAATTATTTCACCGTCTCAAGATGTGGTGATGGGTTGTTACTATATTACTATGTCGCGTCCGAGTATGAAGGGTGAAGGCATGATTTTTTCAAGCCGCGAAGAAGTTCTTCTTGCTTATGCGCATAAGGTTGTCGATTTGCACGCCTTGATTAAAGTACGGATGCCGAAAGGACGTTGGCTCAAAACCGACCGCAACATTCGTGAAAACAAAATTTTTGAAACAACTCCGGGACGTATTATTTTTAACAATATTCTTCCCGAAGGAATGCCCTTTTACAATGAACCGCTTAAATCCGCCGGTTTACAAACAGTTATTAGCGATTGCCATGAATATATTGGTCGTCGCGGAACAATTGATTTACTTGACAATCTGATGCGGCTTGGGTTCGAGGAAAGTACCAAAAGCGGATTGTCGTTCGCAACCGATGATCTTATTACGCCCAAAGAAAAAATTAAAATTATCGAAGATGCGGAAAAGAAAATCGCAAAACTTCATCAACATTATGAACGCGGTATTATCGCTGATGCGGAACGTTACAATCAGGTGTTGGACATCTGGACTCATGCCCGTGAAGAAATCACTGCACAGATGATGAAAGAACTTGAAAGTGATACACGGCAACAACGAGGTTGGCATTGGTACGTAAATCCGATTCATCTCATGGCAACTTCCGGCGCACGAGGCGGTACAGAACAAATTCGTCAATTGGCAGGTATGCGCGGTTTAATGGCAAAACCAAACGGCAAAATTATTGAAACGCCAATTAAAGCGAATTTCCGTGAAGGATTAACCGTATTGGAATATTTCAGTTCGACACACGGTGCAAGAAAAGGGTTAGCGGATACCGCACTCAAAACAGCAGACTCCGGTTATTTGACACGAAAATTAGCGGATGTTGCTCAGAATGTGGTGATCACGATGGATGATTGCGGAACAACTCAAGGTATTACCAAAGGAGTCATTTATCGCGGCGAAAAAGTCGAAGTCAGTTTAGCCGATTCTATTCGGGGACGTGTTTCCCGTGCGAATATTGTCAACCCGATTACGGATGAGGAAATTGTCAAAGAAAATGGTTTGATTACTTCGGAAATTGCACGAAAAATTGAAGAACTCGGTTTGGAAAAAATTCAAATTCGCAGTCCTATGACCTGTGAAGCGGAACTCGGTGTTTGTGCCAAGTGTTACGGAATGGACTTGTCAACATCGCGTCAGGTCGAAGAAGGATTGGCGGTCGGAATTATTGCTGCGCAAAGTATCGGCGAACCGGGAACCCAACTTACGATGCGGACATTCCATATCGGCGGTGTTGCTGCCAGCGGTGTGGAAGAAAGTGAAATTAAATCAAAATATCCGGGAACAGTTAAATTTGTTCAACTGGAAGTAATCAAAAATCAGGACGGTCAGCGAACATCGCTTTCTCGTAACGGAGCGGTTGCGATTCTTGATCCGAAAGGCCGTGAGCGTGAAAAATACAATATTCCTATCGGAGCAACACTCTATGTTGATGAAAATGACAAAATAGAAGTTGCTCAAAGTATTTGTAGTTGGGATCAACATAGTGTTCCGATTCTGGCGAAGGTATCCGGTTATGTTCATTATGAAGACCTTGTCGAAGGCGAGACAATTCGTTACGAACAAGACCCGCATACCGGTTCACAAATTCGTACCGTTTTGGAATCCAAAGGTGATCGGCATCCGCAAATTGATTTGAAAAACGAGAAGGGAACCGAAACTCTTGACTTCTATTATCTGCCCGGTAAAACATTGATTAATGTTGAAAACGGAGAAAAGGTTGTTCAGGGACAACTGATTGCCAAAACACCGCGTGCAGGTCGTAAAACAGAAGATATTACAAGCGGTCTGCCGCGTGTTACTGAAATATTCGAAGCGCGTAAACCGAAAGAACCGGCTGTTATTGCGGAAATTGACGGCATGGTTGAACTCGGTGAAAAACGTCACGGAAAACGAACTATTGTTATTAAAAACGAAGAGACCGGAGCTGCCCGTGTTCATGATATTTCGCACGGAAAACACATGAGAGTTCATGCCGGAGATTATGTTAAAGCGGGCGATGCGATTACGGATGGACCTCTTGTTCCGCATGATATTCTTCGGATTTCCGGTGAAGAAGAAGTTCAGGAATATCTTGTTCGTGAAATTCAGAATGTTTATCGAAGTCAGCGGGTTAAAATCAATGATAAACATATTGAGATTATCGTTTCTCAAATGCTTCGTAAAGTTCGTATTGAATCGGCAGGTGATACGAAATTACTTGAAGGAGTTCAGATTGATAAATTTTTGTTCAAAAAAGCGAACAAGGACATTGCCGGATGTGTCAAGGTCAAAGAGCCCGGTGATACTCAATTAGATATTGGAACAATTATCCAGAAGGATGTTTTTGAACAGATTAATGCGGAAGTGGTTGCGGAAAACGGTAAACCTGCGGAAGCGAAGAAAACCGAACTTGCGCAAGCATCAACGCAACTTCTTGGTATTACTAAGGCGGCGGTTCAGAGTTCCAGTTTTATTTCGGCGGCAAGTTTCCAAGAAACAACAAAAGTTTTAACTGAAGCTGCATTGGCGAGTAAAACAGACAATCTGATTGGTCTTAAAGAAAACGTTATTCTTGGACATCTTGTTCCGGCGGGAACCGGATTTCGAACGTATCAAAATGCGGAATGGCGTTTGCGTGACGGAATCGAGGACATGGTAAAACAACAACCGGTTTCAGAAACAAAATTTTCCTTATTGGAAGATATTCCCGATCATTCAACAGATGGACCAGAAACAACTATTGATTTCAATACGCCGTTCATCAACGATATTTCAGCCGATTACGATGACAATGACGCCTTCGATGACGATATTACCGGTTACGAAAACGATTAAAAGTTTTCCGCAACAATTTTCGTTATCACAAAAGACAACAACCCAATCAATTGATTGGGTTGGTTTGTAATGTTACAGATAAAATATTACAGAGGAACGATGTTGCCTAATAATACACAAGATTTATTTGATATGGTTATGTCTAGCGATGTAATCTCAAACGATATAGATTTTGTTTACGAAATTGGTATTTCGGATGCGACGCTCCGAAATTGGCGGCGGCTTGGCGTTTCTGAAAAAGATCACAATAAAAGACTGCGTTCCAGAGCAAATAAACGTCTATCGCAACGAAAATTCATGCCGGAAGAATATTCTGATAATGAAACGATTTTGTATGAAATTAATCGGCATATTGATTATGTTGCAAAAAATCATATTGGTCTTTCTGAGGCGTTGTTTCTTGCGGCGTCGAATATTATTGAACTCGAAAATAATTCTGTTTTTCGATGCGAGATGGAATCGTGGAGTCGTGAAATCGGCGATATTCCGAAACAACATTTTGATTGGTTTAAGAATAATCCGTTGAATAATTTCGGCGGCGATATTCTTGGATTGTTTTATCAATCGCTTCTTACGGAAGGGCAAAAATCGGCGGCAGGTTCTTATTACACGCCGTCGTCGATTGT
>JAITBS010000304.1 GCA_031283515.1 Planctomycetaceae bacterium | reverse complement strand
CGTGATTTGAAAGATTATCTTGTTGCCGCTAAAGATGGTACGCCTGTAAATCCGGGTTCGCCTTTTAATATTAAAGAAGATTCCGCCGTTATTGGTAATTTTTCTCAAGATGACGTTGCACGTCTTTTTGCTCAGCGTACAAAAGAAACTGGTCAACAAATTGAACCGGCTGCGCTTGATTATGTTTGGGAACAATCGAAGGGTCAACCTTGGATTGTCAACTCATTATTCAAACGCGCGACGTTGCGGATTCTTCAACGAGATGATTTTCAAACAGTAACGCTTGATCATATCAAGACCGCCCGCGAACAAATGATTCTTGCAAGAGAGACGCATTTAGATTCGCTTGTCTATCGATTGCGTGATCCGCAAGTAAAATACATGATGGAAAAACTTCTTACTGGCGAACCGGATACAAATCTTGTCAACAATGAGGGATTTCGTGTCTGTTTAGATTTAGGATTGGTTGCGATTGAGAACCAAACGCCTCAAGTTGCTAATCCAATTTATCGTGAAGTTCTTGCTCGTGAAATTTCATACAGCACGCAATTTGCGATGCCTACGTCAGATCAATTTCGTTGGCAGAAGCCGGATGGAACTTTGGATATGGAGATGTTGCTTAAAGAGTTTCAAGAATTTTGGCGTTTAAATTCTGAAGTCTGGGAATTGCAATCAGATTATACGGAGGCATTTCCTCATCTTCTTGTGATGGCGTTTTTGCAACGGCTTACTAACGGCGAAGGACAAATTACTCGCGAATACGCTGCCGGTCGCGGACGAATGGATTTATTTATTGATTTCAAGGGAACGCAGCATATCATTGAGATTAAATTGATTCACGATTACAATACGCCGGAAAATGTAAGAAAAAAAGGTATTGAGCAGATTCTTTTGTATCGTGATAAATTTAATAAAAATATTCCGTGTTATCTTTTGATTTTCGACCGCCGCAGCAAAGACAAAAAACTCACATGGGAACAACGCATTACTTGGGCAGTCGAAGGCGATGTTACGGTCGTGGGATGTTAAATCGCAATTTACAAAACGCACGCAAGTAATTGTCTTGATGCAAGTTTTAATTTTGTAATATTATTTCTCCGACGCTTTAGAATTTTACAATACTAATTAGTGTACATTCAGTTTTTTTTCGAGACGCAATCCTGCGCGGGTTGCATAGTGTCAGGCGAACGATTATTAAAAAAACAATTTATTTATTGAGTTACGTATAATTTTATGTCTCCTATAATTCGTATTGTTGAAGGTAATTTACTTGATCAGAATGTCGATGTGATTGTCAATGCTTGGAATCGTAACATTATTCCTTGGTGGTTATTTTTGCCGCAAGGAGTTTCTGGTGCGATCAAACGTTATGGCGGTTATGAACCTTTTCGCGAACTTGCCAAATACGGATTGATTCCGCTTGGCGGGGCGGTTCATACGACGGCGGGAAAATTACCGTTTCGCGGAATTATTCATGTTGCGGGAATCAACTTGTTTTGGTTTGCTACGGAATATTCGATCCGAAAATCAGTTTGTTCAGCGATAGCGTTGGCAAAGGAAAAAAGTTATCGTTCAATTGCATTTCCGTTGATTGGAGCGGGAACAGGCGGAGCGTCTCAACAAAAAACACTTAATATGATTCTCGAAGAAGTTGAACATTCAGAATTCGACGGCGAAGTAATTATCGTAAAATTTAAAAAGAGTTAATAATCGTTTATCATTTTTTGAATATGGAACTGCACGCGTCAGTTAAAGAGGAATTGACGTTTATTAAAGATATTATTTCAATGACGCCGACAGAAGCAATTTATTTGTTTGGTTAGTATGCCTACAGCGAGAGCCAAATAAGGAAAGCGATCTGTATATTTACGTTGTAATCTTGGAGGGAGAATTTGATGAACTCGATATCGGATCAAAAATACGTCAAGCACTTTACCAGGGAGCATTCCCATTCCGTGTCGATTTATGATTATCCCCAAAAAACAATTTCAGTTTTTGCCTTGCCAATCCAGTGTCGACAAAATGTCAATTTTGTTAACACTGGAATCATCACCTTTTTTCAAGGTGAAGCCGCTTGAAATTTTGAAAAAACGAAAAGCAGTCATTTTTATAACCCCTGAAAATAAAGAGACTTATAAAATATCGACAATCGACACGGAATGGAATTGCTCACCTTTTTGATAACCCCCAATTGACGGTGATTTGAATTTTCAGGAAAATAAAGAGGTTGTTTATTTTTATTGTTGTGGTTTCAATGTTCTCAACTTTAATATTGCCATGAAAAAAATTTGTGTATTGAATATTTTGTTCATTTTCTTTTTATTGTCCTTCTCGGCAACAACAGCTGCTCAGAAAATAATCACTCCCAAAATATCCCCCGATAAACGCTTGCAACTCGAAAAAACCGAATTGGAACGCCCCGTAACAAAAGGTCTGAATATCGAAAAAAAATTATCAAACCGTCTGCCAAACGGTTATCGGAATGTCGTTACAAAAGAACAACGGGAAGATATTTACACCATTCAAAAAAATTATGCGGAATTAATAGAATTATTGAAAATCCGTATCGCACTTCTAGAACTAGAATGCGATCAACAAGTGGATGCCCTACTGACATCGGATCAAGTTCAGAAAGTCAGGCAAACCAATGGATTCCTTGAATCGGAAAAATATTGGCAAAAAAAAGAAACTTCCACAAAACAAAAAAATAAGACAAAAACAACAGAATAATTTTTTGCCGCCGTAAAATTGTTCCTGTTCAAAACGCCAATCTTTTTGAGAACACAAAAGTGCGAATCTCTATTATTCTCTTGATCCTATTGTTTTCTGCCTCGACTGTTTGTGTACATGCGGAATGCTTTTTATTGGATATTCCGCTTCCCATTACCGGTCAAGCATCACACGCAATCGCAACGTCTTTGGAACGAACCGTTCTGGAAATTCAAAAGTCACAGCATTCAAAAACAGAACCCCCAGAAAAGAACTCCAAAACTCCCGAACCGGAAATAACTCCAACAATTATTCTTCGTTTTAGAGTTGATGCGGATCAAGAAGAATTTGGACGCGGTAGTTCATTCGGAGCGTGTTACGAATTAGCGGATCTTCTTGTCAGCAAAAAATTTCACGGAATCCGAACCGTTGCGTATTTTCCACAATCAGTTCAAGGACACGTTTTATTGGTTGCCTTAGCCTGCAAGGAACGTATTGCAGCAGAAACTGCCGAAATCGGCGAGGCAGGAATTGACGAAACAAATATTTCAGATACTCAACGGCAAGCTTATCACGAAATATCAAAACAACAACTTGTTTTTCCTCCGGCTGTAATTAACAAATTACTCGATAAACAAACCGAATTACTTCAGGTTGAAACAGAAAAAGGAATTCGTCTGATTACTCCTCAGGAAGTCGAAGAATTACGTCAAACAGAAACATTCGTTGCTGAACCAACAACGTTAATTTCTTCAGGTGCTCCGGGTCTTTTTACGGCAGATATGGCAAGGAAATTTGGTCTGATCAATTTGATTGCCAATGATCAGGTTCTTTTATCGCGAGGTCTTGGATTTCGACCGGACGAAATTAAAAACGCACCGATTCCCAATGAGCAAGGTTATGCGGTGCGTATTGATTTGACCGGATTAATAAATAGTGACAAAATCGGTGCGGCAATTCGGAGTATGGAAAAAGCGTTGGAACCCAATCCCGTAACTATTAACCAACGAAAAACCGGAACAGTAAAAGTCGATTTTCTCTGTTTATACATCGACTCACCCGGCGGTAACATCGAAGCAAGTCTGAATATGGCTTCATATCTTGCACGTAATATTGATCCGGTAAAAGTCCGAACTGTTGCGTATATTCCTTACCAAGCCCGATCTGATGCTGCAATTATCGCATTAGCCTGTGATGAAATCGTTCTCGGCGTCAACGCCATACTTGGCGGTGATGGAGCCGTTGTATTTTCCGCATCACAAATTGCCGATGCACGGCAAACGATTCGTGAATTTTTGTCACAAGAAACAATTCGTTCTTGGTCATTACCGGTTGGTTTTGTCGATCCGGATATTGAAATTTTCAAAGTAGTCCGTTCGGGACGGTTAACCGACTACCTCTGTGACGAAGAACTCAAACAGTTGCCCGATACCGAACTCTGGAAAAAAAAGGAAATTGTTAAAGAAAAAGGAAAACTTCTCCAAATTGTTGAGGGAAAAGGGGAACAATATTTTGTTGATCGAACCGCAAAAGATTTTACGGAATTCAAATTTCTTTATGGTTTCGAGAATGACATGTTGTTAGTTGAGCCGACTTGGGCGGATCAATTGGTTCAATCTCTTTCTTCGCCGGGGATGTCAATGATTATTTTGATGGTTGTTTTTCTGGCTGTGTCCATTGAAGCCCAAACACCGGGAATTGGTCTTGGTGCTTTTATTGCTGCGGTAGGAATTGTTCTATTCTTTTGGCTTCATTTTCTTGGTGGTACAGCTGGTTGGCTTGAAGTGTGTCTTTTTTTGGCGGGAGTTGTTTGTATCTTGCTCGAAATGTTCGTACTTCCCGGCGTTGGAATTTTTGGGATTGGCGGTGCCGTCACAATTATGGCTTCATTGGTTCTGGCAAGCCAAACATTTATCATTCCACAAAATTCGTACCAATTTTTGCAATTACGAAATTCACTCTTAATTCTGGCGGTTTCAGGAACCGGAATTTTGATACTCAGTAATATTTTGATTCGTACAATACATAACGCCAACAAACCCAAAGATTCTGCGTTTATTCAAGAAACAGAAAAACTCGCTCATTACGATCATCTTCTCGGTCAAACCGGAGTTACAATAACACCGCTAGTTCCTGCCGGAAAAGCAATGATTGGCGGTGAACCGATTAATATCGTTTCCGACGGCGAATTGATCGAAAAAGGGCAAAGTGTTAAAGTTATTGAAGTTATTGGTTATAAAGTTGTCGTCCGAAAAATGGAAACAACTGACAACGTATGAAAATACGAAACAACAAAATAAGAACATAGATATTTATAGATTTTTAGTCCGCGAATCGATGAACTGCGGTTATGAAAATTACTCCCCTTTCGGAGTGAAAAAAAATTAACAATACGGCTGAATAGTTACGAAAAAACCGCGTAATCGACGGACAAAATATTGGCGAAAATCTGCGTAATTTTCGGACGAAATATCTCCCAAAATCAGCGGACTATTGGAGCAATATATTCGAACGATTAATACAATAGACTGTTATTGGGAATGGAATTGATAAATTCTTTTAATTTTTCGCGATGTTCTTTGCAATGCGGTGCGGAATGATAATCATAACCGGACGGCGGAATATAAAACATTTTGGGTTCTTTGGCGATATCAAAAAGCCGTTGTCCCTGTGAAAAAGGAATAACATTGTCTGATTTACTGTGACTGATAAACACCGGACAAGTTACTTTGTCGATTTTTTCAACAGACGCCAAATGTTCCCGCAACAAATAATTTACCGGCAAAATCGGAAACAATTCCCGTCCCATATCACCTAGCGACGTGAACGAACTTTCCACAATCAATCCCCTCGCACCGTCTTTCGCCGCAATATCCACCGCAACACTTCCGCCAAGCGATTGACCGTAAACAATTACTTGCTCACGCAAAATTCCATCATGAGCAGCTAACCAATTCCTTGCGGAATGCCCATCATCGAGAATACCTTTTGCTGTTGGTTTGCCTTCACTTTTACCGTAACCGGCATAATCAAAAATCAATACATTGCAACGTAAATCACAACTTAATTGTAATGCCAAATCAACCAGATAGGATACATTTTCGCCATTACCGTGACAATATAAAATGGAACCTTGTGTTGTATTATCTGGAGAGTCGGAATGACTCGAATGATCATCGATCTTTTGTTGGATTTTTTGATACTCAAAATACCGTCCGACCAACATCTGATTTTTTGAGTTGCGAAAACTAACTTCCATAGAAACATCATCAACTTTATTCCATAATTCCCAACGGCCTTTTGGATATTTGGGCGGATGAAAAGCCAGTTTACCCGCGATAAAATCCGCATGGCAACCAACAAAATAAATCAGCAACAACAAAATTCCGAACAAAAAATAAAACATTATTCGATAACCTTTTTTCTTTTTCATAATTCGATACATCAATTAAATTAACGAAACATTCAAATTTTACAACAATTCATGTATTTTATATTTTCGGCAATTTTAAATTTGATTTTTTGTATTATTTCAGTGGAATTTTTGTTTTTCCATTTTAACCCTTAAACTAAAACCTTGCAATGATTTAGATACTTAACATTTTAACTGCAAAATACATAAAAGTAAAGAATGGACATTGTCCCTGTTAGGGTCATAGTATTTATAAAACATAACTGCCCAAAAATGAAAACCGAATTTTCAAGTATCTTGAGTAAACATTGACAATTGCCCAATATCGGGATTGCATCTTAATGCCGTTTGAACTATAATTTTCGTAATATATCAGTGAAATTTTTGTTTTTCGATTTTCACCCCGACAGGGGTGTGATTTTCATAACCGCAGGTCATCGACCTGCGGACTCGTGTCGATAACAAACCTCTGTCTGAAAAGACAGAATTTTAATAATCGAAGGTGTGATTCGGTATCGTTTAGTTTCGTCTTTCAGACGATGTTGAGGAGATATGTTGACCGTAGGTCGCGCTTCGCTTGACCTACGGTTATGAAAATGCCACCCCTTTGGGGTGAAGAATAAAAAACAAAAATTCCACTGATATATTTCAAAAATTATAATTATTCAGTTGACTTACTTTGAATTGAAATTTCGCTAAAATATTACGCAACATTTAACACAACCATGGCGACAACATCTCAAACAACTCCGCAAGTGGCAATTGTAGGAACGGAAGGTTCCGGCAAAACAGTATTGGCAACCGTTTGGGCAAAACGAATGACCCAACGGAACGATGAAATATTCCTTGATCCGAAAGGATTCAATACGGGAATGTACGTCGAAAAAATATGGACGACACTGAATCGCGGCGAGTGGAATGAATCAACTCCGCCCGGTACAAAATTTGAATTGGAATGGGATTTACAATTCGGTAACAACACTTATCCCGTAAAACTCATTGATGTTGCCGGTCAGGATTTACGTAATTTATTTGCTTTTGAACGGCACAAAGACTGGGATGGTTTGTTCGAAATGGAGCAGATCATTTTAAACTATTTGCTAAATTCTTCGCTTGTTATTTTTGTTGTGAATCTTCAGGATTTTGTCGGCGAACCGGACGTGATGAAGCGTAAAGAAAACGAATTTATGCTTAAAGAAGTTATTGATACATTTACTGCCAATGAAAATCAACAGGACATTATTATTGTTTTTACGGCTTATGACTTGTACGAAGCCGAAATCAAAAAACATGGTAATTTTGAACAATATATCAAAGAAGAATTGATTTATTTGTTTCATGCGGTACAGAATTGGTCAAAGAAATTTTATAGGAACGATAATGTTAGCCATTTATTTTTTCCGGCGGCGGCAGTTGCGGAAACGGAAATCATTACGGACACGAACGGCACGGTTCGCCGTGTACCAAAACCGAATTTTACAAGTTTCGGAATCGATAAGTTGTCAGATTGGATTATCAACATAATCAAAAAAAACGCAGAACCGAATATTTTAACGAAAATTAAAAGGATTATCAGAGGAAACAAAAAAAACGTAGAACAAGAAAAGGAACGGCAAAAACGGGAAGAAAAAACACACAAAGTGACTCAGTTTAGCCGGACAATGATAAATTTGATACAGAAAATCGGTGATATGGTTATTGGCGGGATTGTTTACGGAATTTTCGGCGGGTTTATTGGTGGGATTATCGGAGGGATTGCCGGTCTGGCAGTTGGTATGATTGTTGGTATGGTGATTAATAATGTGATTGCCAGTTTGCCTTTCGGCGGCTATGTCGGTTTGATGGGCGGTTGGTTTGTCGGTCTGATTGCCGGTTCGATTATCGGTGTGATTTCGGGTTGGAATGCCATGCGTACCGAGAAGAATGTCAAGATCAATGAGATTATCGGTATGGCTATCGGAACAATTGTCGGTATGATTAGTTTTGGTGTTTCGGCTTGGTATAATAACGCGGGCTTTTGGAATGTGATTTTCGCTGGGATTGGCGGTGGGATTTGTTGCGGATTTATCGGTCTGGTAATATTAGTGTCAAAAAAGCAGGCAACCGTAAGTTAAATAATCTTTACGAAAAAATGTTACCTACCTGATACGGTGTCTTTG
>JAITBS010000283.1 GCA_031283515.1 Planctomycetaceae bacterium | reverse complement strand
TCAGCGAAACATTGCCTACTTGACGTAAATTTTGTGTGAACAATTTGAATAACTTATAAAATATATGTTGGTAGCGGTTATTACCATTGATTATTACTAATTCAGTCATTAACATTGCTGATATTAACACCTTACAAATTCTCAAATTATGTACAAATTTTTATCTATTGTTTTGATAATATCGTTTCTTGCTTTTGTTGGTTGCGGACAGAAGACGTTGACCATATCGGGTAACGTCTCGTTTGACGGAGCACCTTTAAACGACGGCGGAATTGTGCTTGTTCCAATTGACAATCCACAAACAGAGTTCAAGGAAAAAATTATCAATGGTAAATACAAGATTTTAATTCCGGCAGAAGCGACAGGCAAAATGATTGTTCGTATTTATGCAATGCGGCAAGAAAAAAAACAACTTAAGACATTATCTGAGGACTCATTGAAACTTAATCCATCGGCAGGAATGGTATCAATTATGTATATTCCCAAACAGTATAATACGGAGTCAACGTTAACCGCAGAAGTCAGTCCGACCATAACGGTATTTGATTTCAAATTGGAAAAATAAGACAAATATTTAATACATTTTAGAATTAGTAACAAAAAACTTGTCAAAGCAGGTAAAACGGTGTAGGTTGTCGAAATTTCATTTTGGCAATTTGAGTTTTTCATGAAACTTTTATGTTATCGAATCGTGTACATTTTTCCGTATTGTATTGCGGCAATTTGTAGTCATTTCAATAATTGTTCGTAACTATTCATACAAAATAAACAAGTGTTACAGCAGTCATGACTGACCATTATCTACGAAGAGGTATCAAAATCGACAGTTGCGAACAATACTATTAAAAGATACAAAACCCATTATAAAAATAACCGTAAATGTTTGCAGAAAAAAATTTGTATAAAATTTGACACCTGATAAATTTTAAACGACAAGAATAATATTTATTTATAAATTCATTGCAATACTTGAAAATACGGTTGGCGATTTTTATTTTGAAACGATGAAAATCGAAAAATCACTTTTCAGGTTTTCAGAGAAGAAGTTGTCAAAACCATTGCGGATTTGATAACAAATAATTTAATCACCTCTTAATTTAAGGAGAAAACGATGAAACACAAAAGATTTTCACGTCGTGAATTTTTGAAAACCGCTGCCGTAACAACAACATCAGCGGCAGTTGTACCAATGATTGTGCCGTCTTCGGTGTTTGGTAATGACGAAAAAACGGCTCCAAGTGAACGTGTTACGGTTGGTCATATTGGAGTTGGTAATCAGGGCGGACATCTTTTTCGTTCGATTCAAAAGGTTCGAGAAGCTCAAAGTGTTGCGGTTGCGGACTGTTTCCAAAGCCGCCGCAATGGTCATGCCGCCGCTTGCAAAGGAAAAGCATATCATGATTTTCGCGATTTACTTGCCCGTGATGATATTGATTGTGTTGTGATTGCCACACCAGATCACTGGCATGTTCCTATTGCCGTTATGGCAGCACGATTGAAAAAAAGTGCTTATGTGGAAAAACCACTTGGTTTGTCTATGGAACAAAATTTGTTATGTAAAAAAGTGTTCGCTGAAAACAATCAGATTTTTCAGTACGGCACTCAACAACGGAGTCAGGAAAATTGTTGGCTTGGTTGTACGTTGGTACGTCAGGGGATTCTTGGTAATATTCACACAATTGAAGTGGACGCACCGAATGGCGGAGCCGGCGGTTCGACTACAGAAGTTACAATTCCTCCTGATCTTGGCGAAAACGGTTACGAAATGTGGCTCGGTCCGGCACCGAAAAAACCGTACACGTCAGACCGTTGCAAACCGGATGGAACCTACTTTATTTACGATCAGTCTATTGGTTATCTTGGAGGTTGGGGAGCGCATCCGCTTGATATTATGGTTTGGGGCAGTGATGCGGATCTTTCCGGTACAGTTATTGTTGAGGGAACCGGCACTATTCCCGCCGAAGGATTGTACGACACCGTTTATAATTGGAACATGAAAATCAAACTCGGTAACGTTAATCTTCTTTTCAAAACAGGCGGCGACCGAACTCGATTCATTGGCGAACACGGTTGGATTGAAGTACGGCGCAACGGAACTTCCGCCAGTAATCCCGAACTGTTGAAAACTCCGCTTGACGATGCCGCACAAATGCTCAAAGTGGAACGAAATCATTACGCCGATTTTATCAATGGTGTTAAAACGCGGATTGCACCGGCATCGACGTTAAAAGACGCTGTTCGTAGCGATAATATCAGTCATCTTTGCGATATTGCGGTTCGTACAAAATCAATTGTCCAATGGGACCCGATCAACATGCAACTGATTAACCCAACACCGGAACAATCAAAAATGCTTTCCCGAACATTACGCGAACCTTGGAAAATTTAACGAAACAAAAGCAACGATGATACTGAAACTGAAATATCAAAAAAGAACAAATAATAGTACGGTAATGTGTTATTGTTGTTTTTAACTTCTGTTGCCGTTAATTCAAAACAAGTCCATGATTCTTGAATGTTTTATTGATACACAATTTTTTATGCGAAATTTCAGATTCGGTTTTCTTTTGCTGATTATTGTTGCGAATGGTTGTACCGGCGGTCAGGAAAA
>JAITBS010000592.1 GCA_031283515.1 Planctomycetaceae bacterium | reverse complement strand
CGTGATATTGGCGGAATATCACGTGATATTGGCGGAATATCACGTGATATTGGTGAAATATCATGTGATATTGGTGAAATATCACGTGATATTTATGAAAAATCACCTGTGTTTTTGTTCGCAAGCGGAATAATACCGTTTTGGCGATAATCCGCTTGCGACACTATTCACTATTCACTCATAACTATTAACTAACAGGTTGCCTACCTTGTAATTTCCAACTGTAAACAAATTCAAAAAAAATTCCACTGATAGATTACGCAAAATTTAATTTTTAAAAAAATACTCTCTCTGTGTACTCTGTAGTTAATGAAAAATTGAATGATTAGAAATTTCCGGATGATGTTGTTCTCTGTGGCAGCAAATAAAAGAGACATTTCAACTATCCACTATTCACGATTTATGAAATCGGTTAAAATGAGGCACTATAAAATTTCTTCAATCCGAAATAACACGATTATTTCAAAATCACTCAAACAGAATAATTAAATCCCATGAACATTTTATTTGCTTGTAGTGAAGTTGCTCCTTTTGCCAGAACGGGCGGTTTGGCGGATGTTTGTGCCTCGCTCCCAACGGCATTAGCTGAACTCGGGCATAATCCTATTCTTTTTCTTCCTGCTTATCGTAGTGTTTTTACTTGCGGTGAACCTCTTGAAAAAACTGATATCCGTTTTTCTGTTCCTGTTGGTCAAAGAGCCATTTTTGCAGAACTTTGGAAAGGAACACTCAAAGGAACAGAAATTCCTATTTATTTTATCCGTCAAGATCACTATTTTGACCGTCTTGAGCTTTATTCTGAAAACGGCACGGATTATAACGATAATTGTGAACGTTTTGTTTTCTTTAGCCGTGCGGTAATGGAATCTATGACGGCGTTGAACCTTTCGATTGACATTCTCCATTCAAACGATTGGCAAACCGGACTTATTCCGGCTTATCAAGATATATTGTATCGTGATAAAAAAGGTTATGAAAAAATTGTTACAGTGCATACTATTCATAATTTAGCTTATCAAGGGATATTCTGGCATTGGGACATGCTTTTGACGGGAATTAACTGGGAGCATTTTACTTATGATCAGATGGAGTTTTACGGCAAACTGAATCTGATGAAAACAGCGGTCATGTTTGCGCATGGTATTACCACAGTGAGTCCACGTTATGCGTTGGAAATTCAATCATCGGTTTTTGGTTGTGGTATGGAGTCGGTTCTTCAATACCGCAGCCCGATGCTTCGTGGTATTCTGAACGGAGTGAGTGCCAAACGTTGGAATCCGGCGACAGACCCTTATATTGTTGCTCCGTTTGATGCTACAACCGTTTTTGAAAAAAAACCGCTTTGTAAACAGGATTTGCAAACAAGTTTAGGGTTAGCGGTTCAAGCTGACGTGCCATTAGTGGGAGTTGTTAGCCGGTTTGCCTATCAAAAAGGAATTGACTTGATTGCGGAGGCAATTCCGCTTTGGGTTGAAAAACATGGTGTTCAGTTCTGCCTGCTTGGAAAAGGTGATGCCAGTCTGGAAACACGTTTGAATGAACTTGCCAAACGTTATCCTCAAAATGTTGCGGTACGATGTGAGTTTTCCGACGAATGGGCGCACAAAATCGAAGCTGGTTCCGACATTTTTCTCATGCCGAGTCGATATGAACCTTGTGGATTAAATCAAATGTACAGCCAACTTTATGGAACAGTTCCATTGGTTCATGATACTGGTGGTCTTGCGGATACAGTTGTCAACCTTAGTGATGAAACCTTACTCAACGGCACGGCAACCGGATTTTCTTTTTATTCAGACTCTATGCACGATCTCAACACCACGCTTTGGCGAACACTTAGTGTTTACTGGAACGAAAAAGATGTCTGGAAACGTCTAATACACAATGGTATGCGACAAAACTGGTCATGGCAAAAAAGCGCAGAACAATATGTCCGATTCTACGAAAAATTGCGAACAAAAAATAAATTGACCTAATATTTCAAGTGAAGATTACAGTGGACTTTCTGTTAGGGAGTATTTTCATTCCGTGTCGATTTTGATATTTTGTAATATATCAGCGGAATTTTCGTTTTTCCCATTAGCCCCGATAGGGGCGTCAGGATTATAACCCGCCCCAACGGGGCAATGGAATAGTTGAGAGTTGATAGTGGATAGTTGCGCAAGCGGAATTTTAATCAGGTGTTGGTAATTCCGCTTGCGACACTATTCACTCTTTTGTTATCAATCAGGTCTTTGATAACCATTCATGCTAACAATGAAGAGTTAGGCAATATTTTACCGAAATATCGCCTACTATTTGAAAATCGAATCTAATCAATGTCTGGAAGAACACCGCCGTCATTGCAGTCCGCAAGTTTCAGGAATGCTCCGTAATTTGTTTCATCTCCCCGTGAAATTGTATTTCGCAGGGCATGAATGGAACCGTCACCGTACAGAAAATTACAAATTCCGGGATGCCAACTTCCAAATCCGGCTCCGTCTTGAGCAGTTGTAGCCCGATCATCACCACTACGTGTAATCGTCATATAGGCATTGCGTCCTGGCCACCCTTCTCCCCAGTTGGTTGCGGCTGGATGGCTGTAAGCACAATCGTGTTGATAACCGTCGTTTTGGTCCGAACCTCCTGATCCATCGCATTTTCGAAAATTGTCGAAAGCGATATGTTTTTCGCCAATGATAAGGACATTACTGGTTCCATCACCTAAGCGTGCAAACGTATCACGCGGAAACCAAGATGCCCAATTACTGCCGGAACCGCGTTCCCGATTCGCGGAACGGCAAGCCGTAAGTGTACAACGAGTTCGGATTGATTCATAACCGTTATCAGTATCGAAACAATGTTGCCATCGGATATAATTTCCGCCGTGTTCAGTTTTTGAACCATCGTTATCTTGCTGAACAGCGTTGGTGAAAACAACGAAAGCATAATCACCACGAGGTCCGGCACCGGAATTGTAATTACCGCTACCGTCAACATAACGGAAACCATCACTGGCTCCCGGTGTCCGTCGAGTTGGGCAACGGTAAGAGGGAATGGAAAAGAGTTGTTCCCGTTCTTCGGGGCGTAAACGATTACCATCCGTTTCTCCCCAGAAGTCACCGTTGAATATCCAATCCAGATTGTTTCGTCTTGTACGAATTACTTCGTACATCGGTGTTTGTTCCAAATACGGAAAGAGCAGGATGAAACCACTGGCTCGTTGTCGTGTAAGGCAAAGCGGTACAATTCCATTTAAGGAATCATGAAAATTGTGTGTGGCAATCCCAATTTGTTTGAGTTTGTTGGTACACTGTGCCCGTCTTGCGGCTTCACGCGCCGCCTGAACCGCAGGCAACAGAAGAGCAATTAACACGCCGATAATCGCAATCACCACAAGAAGTTCGACTAACGTGAAGCCGAATGAAGCGGATCGAAGAAGTTGAGAGAAGTTTTCAGGAAAGCGTTTAG
>JAITBS010000215.1 GCA_031283515.1 Planctomycetaceae bacterium | reverse complement strand
ATACCGGTAAAACCTATGCCGCTTATGCGTTGTACGGGTTTCTCGATTATTGGAGAAACGACTACAAATTTCAAGTCGATCCGACTCTCGATAAGGAAATTCAAAATCATGCGGAAGTTCTGATTAAACAGGAACAAATCCGTGATCACTTGCCCAAAAATTTAGAACAGGCAAGTAAAAAATATTGTCAGGAACAATTGCCGACAGTGTTGGGATAGATTACGGAAAACCTTATGAGATTTTTCGCAGCGAAAATGGACATAGAAAACGTTGTGATTATTTGCTTATTGCTCATCTTAATAAACATAAAAGAAAATTATTGTAATATATCAGTGGAATTATTATTTTTTATTCTTCACCCCGAAGGGGTGGCATTTTCATAACCGTAGGTCAAGCGAAGCGCGACCTACGGTAAACATCTCTCCTCAACGTCGTCTGAAAGACGAAACTAAACGATCCGAATAACACATTTGATTTTTAAAATTCTGTCTTTCAGACAGAGGTTTGTTAGTTGTACGAGTCCGCAGGTCGATGACCTGCGGTTATGAAAATCGCACCCCTTCGGGGTGAAAATCGAAAAACAAAAATTCTACTGATATATTACATAAATATTACTACGAGAGGTATAAATATAAAATGAGTGAATTTATTGAGGAATTGAAGGCGGAAGAGGCGAGTTCGGTTTGTTCTTCATTTTTTCCGTTTTCATTTTCGCCGGTGGATTTATTTGTAACCGGTTGGAACCGTCAGTTACAGCGTCCGGTTGAAATTAGTGTGTATTCGGATTTATTGTTGCCGGAACTGCGTATTCGTGCGGTGTCATTGCCGGTTAGTTCGAAAGTACGAATCAATTCGCGTAGTTGGTTTTTTGTTGCGCCGTCGGATGAGTTGGTTTCAGATTCAAAAACAGATGATGCGGAAATAGATAATCCTGAAATAAACAATTCGGAAACAGATAATTCTGTAGCAGATAATTCTGCAGCAAATAATTTTGAAGCGGAAACCAATAATCCTATCATTGATTTTCCGGCAACGAATCTAATCGGATTGAACACGGAAGTTTTCGAGGCGGACGAATCTGTTACGGATGAATCTGAACTGATTAAAGACGATATTGAAACATTAACACGTATTCGAATTCCTCGTGATGCGGTGAAAGTGCAGGATCGTCTGAGTTATATACTTCAACCTCCGATTGAGTCGATTCTTCATCTTCCGACGCTTGATATGCCGTTTGAGCCATTTCCGTATCAACGTCAGGGAATAGCATTTTTGTACAGTGCTCATTTTGCAATTCTTGCGGATGAAATGGGATTGGGTAAGACGATGCAAGCGATTACGACAATTCGGTTATTGCTTCGTACTGGTGAAATTCGGAATGTACTTCTTGTTTGTCCGAAGCCGTTGATTCCGAATTGGAAACGCGAATTTGAAATGTGGGCGCCGGAAATTACGGTACACTCTATTGACGGTTCACCGGCGCGTCGAAAATGGCTTTGGCAATTGACGGGAGTTCCGGTTCGTCTTGCCAATTATGAACTTCTTAACCGAGACCGTGAATATTTTGATTGTCCGAAGGGTGAAAAGACACCGGTTTTTGATTTGGTTGTTCTTGACGAATCGCAACGGATTAAGAATAAAAGTAACGCCACTTCTCAAGCGGCACGAGCAATTTCACGATATCGAAATTGGGCACTTACTGGAACACCGGTGGAAAATTCGCAAGAGGATTTGGTTGGGATTTTTGAATTTCTGGCACCGGGTTTTTTGGAATCGGGACTTAAACCGACGGATGTATGCAAGGTAGTTGGTGAACACATATTACGCCGGACGAAGGACAAAGTTCTTTCGGAATTACCGCCGAAACTGTTACGCGATGCGGTTCTCGAATTAACACCGGAACAAGCGGAAACATATAAAATGGCGGAAGATGAAGGCGTGTTACGGCTTTCTGAAGCGGGAGATTCCATATCAATTCCGCAGGTTTTTGAATTGATTATCCGGCTCAAACAAATTTGTAACTTCGATCCGGCAACCGGTGAAAGTGCAAAATTGGAACGATTACTTGCTGACCTTGAAGAAGTTGCTGAAAGCGGACGGAAAGCGATTATTTTCAGTCAATGGGTTGAAACATTGTACCAACTCAAACGGCATCTTGACCGATTTGGTATTACGGAATATCATGGCAAAATTCCTTCCGGTAAACGTGAAGAGATGATTCGATGTTTTCGGGAAGATAAGGATATTCATGTTATTTTAATGAGTTACGGAGCTGGGAGTGTTGGGTTGAATCTTCAATTTGCGGAGTATGTTTTTTTGTTTGATCGTTGGTGGAATCCGGCGGTGGAGGATCAGGCAATCAATCGGGCACATCGTATTGGTGCGGCAGGACCTGTTACCGTAACACGTTTTATTTCGACGAACACGGTTGAGGAACGTATTGACCGCGTGTTACAGGAAAAACGTGAACTTTCCGAACTAATCCTTTCAGGAGCCAAAGGAGGACTGAATACGTCTTCGGGGTTGAATCAGGACGAATTGTTCGGTCTGTTCAATCTTCGCGTACCTCCGAAATTGAAAAAAATTGCGTAGAAGCCGTTGATAGTGAAGATTGCGATTCCGTTTGAGTATTGGCGAGTTCATTTCAGGACGCCAAGAATCGCGTTACCGCCGCGATTCCAACTTCTCATAAATTTTTAATGGCTATATTTTCAAAAAATCCCTTGTTTTTAAGCACCAAAAATTTTACGAAGGAATATCCGTTAAAATATGTCAATACCGGAAACAAGAATTTTTTTGTAATATTTCAGCGGCATTTTTAAAAGGGACATTAGGGACAACTTGCTCATGAATAAAATTATCTTGAATTTTTTATCAATACGTCTTATTGAATTGATCAGTTGGGCGTTACGGTTAATCGCATGATTTCCGCAACGATTTGTTCCGGTTCGACCATGCGTCCGATACCGGTTTCGCCGCAACTTAACCGTCCAGATACAGGACCAATCATGAACATCCCATCTTCAACTAATTGCCGGATATTGCGTTGTACAGACGGTTTGTTCCACATAACGGAGTTCATTGCCGGCGCAAAAAGCAATGTCCCTTCAAACGACAGAATAAGTGTACTAAGCAAATCATCCGCAATTCCATGTGCAGCTTTCGCTAAAATATTCGCAGTTGCCGGTGCGATACAAAAAAGATCGGCTTCGCGTGCCAATTCGATGTGAGCGTGAATCCGGTCAGTACGGAAAACAGAAGTTCGTACCGGTTTACCACTCAAGGCTTCAAATGTTTTCGGCGCAACAAGTTCGGTAGCGGCGTTCGTCATCACAACTGTTACACCAAAACCTTGTTGTACCAAACGACTGACAACCGCCGCCGATTTATAAGCAGCAATGCCACCGCTCACTCCAAATAAAATTTCTTTCATCATTGAAAAAAAAGGATAATATTTCAATTTCAGTGTAATTTTTGTTTTTCAATCTTAACCCCGTTACAGGATTAATAAGAATTAAATCGCTACTTTCTCCACTGAATAATTACAAAAAAACAATTTATGACAAGGTAAAGTTTACTTGCCGTTGTTTATTACCGTAAACGATTACTGAGAACATAAATTCAACAATTGTTGTCTTAGTTTATCATAATACAATTTCAATTCAAGTTCCAGAACGAATTATATTGACCGGAATATGAATTACATGAACAATACAAAATAAATAGTTACGCAACTGTCTATTTTATTAACCGCTCGAATACTTCGTTCAAATAGTCCGCAGATGACGCATGTTTTTGAAACGTTTATTGAAATTGGATAAAATCCCCAAACATTTCGCCTGTTTTGTTATTTTTTTCTGTTTCGTAATTCTCAATAAAATAAAATCAGCGTAATCTACGAACAAAAAATCAATGAAAATCAGCGTAATCTACGGACAAAAAATCAGCGAAAATCAGCGTAATCTGCGGACAAAAAATCAACGAAAATCAGCGTAATCTACGAACAAAAAATCAACGAAAATCAGCGTAATCTGCGGACAAAAAATCAATGAAAATCAGCGTAATCTACGAACAAAAAATCAACGAAAATCAGCGTAACCTGCGGACAAAAAATCGATGAAAATCAGCGTAATCTACGAACAAAAAATCAGCGAAAATCTGCGTAATCTGCGGACAAAAAATCAATGAAAATCAGCGTAATCTGCGGACAAAAAATCAACGAAAATCAGCGTAATCTGCGGACAAAAAATCAGCGAAAATCAGCGTAATCTGCGGACAAAAAATCAATGAAAATCAGCGTAATCTACGAACAAAAAATCAGCGAAAATCAGCGTAATCTACGAACAAAAAATCAGCGAAAATCAGCGTAATCTGCGGACAAAAAATTCTGCGGACTCTGTTGATAAAATAGGCAGTTACACAATTACGTTTGGATTATTCCGCGCAACGGAAACCGACATCCGAAAACGAAAGTGATTGTGGTTGATAACCGCGTGCGGCGGTACGATAACCGGCGTCGCCGTTTTCCGCACTTAAAAAGGAACCGCCGCGAAGAACCCGAAACGGAATCTCTTTCGTACCTTCAAATTCTTCTTCGACATAACGCCCATTTTCTTTACGAATCCGAAACAGAGTTATCGATACGGTATCTCCTTCTTCCGATGAAGGACCAAGCGGATTATCCAAAGAACTACGGCGATAATAATCGGCACGATAACGATCCCCACACCATTCCCAGACATTGCCGCCAAGATCATATAATCCATACCGATTCGCCGGAAAAGATGCAACCGGAGAAAGTAACAAAAAACCATCAGCAACAGAATTTTCGTTTGGAAACCAGCCTTGCCAGTAATTTGCCATGAAATGACCATTGATTTGATGTTGGTTTCCCCAAGAATATAATGTATCAACAAGACCGCCCTTAGCAGCGTATTCCCATTCCGCTTCAGTCGGTAACCGTTTGCCCGACCAGTAACAGAAAGCCTGCGCATCGTCCCATGTAACATGAACAACCGGAAAATCATACATCGCAATAACTGTTGCACTTTCGGCACCGCCATGCGGGTTCTTGCCTGACGGATTCCACCAACAGACTCCGACCATTCGTACCCAAACTTTACGTTCAAAATCAAAAACGTAACTCCAACCATATTGTTCTGCGGTTGTTTGGTATTTTGTTTCTTGTACAAAAAGTTGAAACTGCCGGTTGGTAACTTCATGGCAATCCATGCGAAACGGTTCAAGCCGAACAAGATGTAACGGTTTTTGATCTCGTTCCATTGCAGAATCATTTCCCATTTGGAACGAACCGCCGGAAAGAGTAATCATGGGAGCCATTTTATCAAGTTTTGAACGGTTACGTATTTTCGGAAACACAACTTCCGGTTCCGGCTGAACAGAAGAGGAACCCTCAATCATAGAAAGAGATGGAATTTCTTTCCGGTTTAATGCCGCTCCGCGTGTTACCATTTCCGACTCGCCGGTCGGCATAACATATTGATTTATGTAACTATTTTGTGTTTTTGTGGTGATTGGTTGAAAACGCGTGGTGTTACGGAGAAGATCGGCTTTAGCGGCTTCAGAAGGAGTTGTAACTCTATCGTACTCATCGGATAACATGAACTCATTCGTTTTTTGCAGCGGTTCCAACGGTTTGCCTAAAGGCTCTTTCAATCGCTCTTCAATGACCGGAGAAACAGATGTTCCCAAAAAGTCATCAAATAATCGAAAAAATTCACGATGCCAAACAATCAATGTTACGACCAAAAACAGAATACTCCAAACAATTAGTTTCAGATATCCATTACTATTCGAAATCCGTTTCATAATCAAAAAAAATTGGTAGTTATTTAAGCAATTTCTGAAAACTTTGTAAAAGATTATTTTATTCAATTTCAGCCTGTCAAAAAATAATTTTTGTAATATATCAGTGGAATTTTTGTTTTTCCCATTAGCCCCGATAGAGGCGTCAGGATTATAACCCGCCGCAACATTTCGGCGAAACATTGCCTACCTCTCAAATAAATCGTAACAAAATAAAACATCAATCAAGTGACTGTAAGAAGTATATTGATATAATAAATGTGCGGTATTGAGCGATTACCGAAACACATCGGCTTCGATTCGGTAAGGAGTTTCTCCGGTGTTATCATTTTCGTTGACGTACAGAATGCCGCCAACACGTACCGGACTGGTTCGGTAAGATACTTTGAGACCACCGAAAAGTGTTACTTCAATCATTTCCGTCGGATTTCTGGTTGTTGCACCGAATTTGCCTTGCTCAATAGCAGGAACCAATATGAAACGATCAATATTGGTCATTTGGCGGGTCGGAAACATATAACCTTCAATAAAAACCGGTACTCCAGGTGTCGGATTTCCTTGTTCATCAAAATGAGGAGTTAAGGCAATAATTTCCTCTGGAATACGTCCGGTTTTGGGATCAGCTGCTAATTGGGCAAAATCAATTTCAACATAACCCAACGGTATCTCAAAAGAATAAGCGTAAATCTGATACGAAATCCCCGCAATTAAAAAAATTAACGATAATCCCGCACCCGCAGTGGATATACCAAGTCCGCTTAACTCTTCCGAAGCCCGAAGAATTTTTCGTATCGCTAAAATCCCCAACAAAATTCCCAACAACGGAAAAATAATAAAAATCGAACTGATAAACGTTAAAACAGATAAACAACCTAAAATCAATGAACCAACAGATTCTGTTATTAATGTACGGTAATCAGGATTATCATCAGGTTGAACTTCATCATGATCCTGATAATAACCTTTTAAGGCGTCATCAAATTCAGTCCGCTGCCGTTTAGATTCAAATGGCTCGCTCATAAAAATCACTCCTGTTAAACCGTGTATTTTTTACAAATTCTCTTTACAATATCGGTGTTCATTTCAATTGAATTACCGATGTCGTTATCGGAACAAGCCGATTAGAACACCTTTACAACACAAAGATCGTCTGCATCGACTTGCCTTATGATTATCCACATTTATAGATTGATGTAAAGGATTAGAAAAGATTAGTTGACAACAAAAATCAATTTGATAACAAAATTAAGAATATTTTAGTAATTTGCGAACAAAATATCTGCGAAAATCTGCGGACTCTGTTGATAAAATAGACAGTTACAATTTGATCTATCATTTGAACTTTGTACAATTCTTGATTCT
>JAITBS010000205.1 GCA_031283515.1 Planctomycetaceae bacterium | reverse complement strand
TAACATTATACGACGCTTTATTGTAATAAAATAAACAATAAATCATCAAAACGATAATAACGTAAAAAGAAACAAATCCCGTACAACTGTTTATTAATGGAGTTTACACTTCCGGCAGTTACTTGATTGATGTTTTTATTAAGTTACAAATTTTTAAGTTACGATTTATTTAAGAGGTAGGCAACGTTTCGCCGAAACATTACGTCGGTGTACTCACTGACTTGTTCCTGTTACGGCAGAAAATTAAAAAACAACAGTGTACAACACAATAACAAAACCAACTGATACGACCGTGGGTTTATTGTATTGTATTGTATTGGAGTGTATTGTATTGTATTGTATTGTTTAAAAACCTTCGGCGAAAGGTCGCCTACCACCATTGGAATTTGTTACTACTATGGGAATTGTTTAATATAAGAAGCATCTCTGTAACTTTTATAGATTATATTTTGTTTTTTGGTAAAAGCAAGTAAAAACAATTGCCGCGGTTGTGTGCGGCTTATAGGTGAAGGTGTACCATGCGGCGGATGATAATTTTCGATACAACATTAAGAGACGGCGATCAGGCAGCAGGATTTGCGTTTGATCAGAAAATCAAACCGGCACTCGCAGTTGCATTGGCGGAAGCGGGTGTTGATATTATTGAAGCAGGTTTTCCACTTTCTTCTCAAGCGGATTTCAATGCGTGTCTAAATATTGTTACAGCGTTGAAAGATTTTTCCGCTCAGGCGGCTGTTATTTGTCGCGGAAAGATGAGTGAGATCAGAAAAACTGCATCAATTCTTGATGACACTGGAATTCTTCATGTTACATTACCGGTTAGCGATGCACATCTTGCCGCCTTTTTGAATATCTCACGGACACAATTGATTGAAAAAGCAATTAAGATGGTTTCTTTTGCATCAGGGCTTGTTTCTTCGGTTGAAATCGGAGCGGAAGACGCCACTCATTCCGATTTCAATTTTTTGTGCGAATATTGTCATGCGGTTATTGAGGCAGGAGCATCAGTGGTCAATATTGCGGATACCACCGGTTTGTTCGTTCCGTCACAAATAATATCACTTGTTACATTATTGCGTCGTCAAGTTTCCGGTTTTTCGTCCGGTCAGGCGCGTTTGAGTATTCATTGCCACAATGATGCGGGTCTTGCTGTTGCAAACACACTTGCCGCTATTGAAGCCGGTTGTGATCAAATTGAAGTAACGGTTGGCGGTATTGGTGAACGGTCGGGCAATGCCGTTCTTGAAGAGGTTGCTGCGAATCTTTTCGTACACCCTGAAATTTACAACGTTTCAACAAGACTACACGCGGAACAGTTGAGCGGATTGGCGGATTATTTTTATAGTGTTACAGGTATTTCGCCTGGTCCGATGAAACCTCTTACTGGTTGGAATGTTTGTGCTCACGCATCCGGTCTCCATCAAAAAGGTTTGGTTCATTCTTCGGACAATTATTTACCGGAAGCCGTACGAATTTGTAACGCTATCCCGAAACGGATTGTTTTATCACGTCATTCCGGTAAAGCTGGTATCCAGCTTATGGCAGAACAACTCGGTCTGAACAAACCCAATAATACCGTAACAGAACAACTTTTGAATCATATCAAAGAATCCGGTTTACGGACATTTGGTATTACAGAATTTCTGAAACTAGCTTCCGAATATAATTTATTGCCTGTTGACTTTCCGCAACCTGTTTTCTGTATCGGTTTTTCGGAATACTGTACAGACGGATATTGTCGTGTTACAGGAACTATTACCAGTTCTATTTCCAAAGAACAAACGGTTATCGGTGAAGGTCTGACGGTTGAATTGGCGGTTCTCGATGCCGTGAAAAAAGTCAGCGGTTTGTCAATTCGATTGAACAAAACGGAATCCATTGGTAAAGAAGGACAATTTCATTTGTATGCGGAAATGTTAGTGGAGGATCAAATGATGATTACGGTGTCACGTTTTGGTTTCCATCTTTCCCGACTTCTTTTTGAATGTTGTCTTGATGCCGTTAATCGAGTTCCCCAAAAACACCCAACTAAAAAAACGGCATTATTCACACAAAATAAATAAAAACTGTAACTATTCATATAAAATTTGTAACAATTCAACTATACTTTATCTTGTTATTATTTTTTCTTCTTCACCTCGAAGGGGTGTCATTTTCATAACCGTAGGTCAAGCGAATCGTGACCTACGGTAAGTACCTCGCAACAACATCGCCTGAAAGGCGAAACGAAACGATCCGAATCATACAACCAACGATGATTAAAATTCTGCCTTTCAGAGAGAGGTTTGTTACCGATACAAGTCCGCAGGTCGATGACCTGCGGTTATGAAAATCGCACCTCTTCAAGGTGAAAAATCGAAAAACAAAAATGCCACTGATATATTACTTATTTTGTTGAAAGGTCAAAATTAAAAACATTCTTTTTGCCTTTTTCAATCGTAACCGGAGCAATACCTGAATTGGCGGCATTATCGTATTTTTTGGGTACGATATAGATTGTTTTCGGCGGACGTGAACCGAATTGTTTTTGGGATTCTTCAAAAGTCAGATTTGATCCTTCGATCTCAATCTTAGAAAATGTTACGTTGTATTCGCCGGCAATCGCACCGCTGCCAACGGGCGCACTTCCGGTTGTCAATCGGAATTTACCGGAAGAATCAGTCAAACCGCCGGCAGAATTACCGTTTCCAATAGGAGTAAAATTAACATTAACTCCTTCTACAGGAACACCGTCCAGTTGTACTGTTCCTTCAACAAATGTTGTGTCGTAGGGATTGGTTTTCGTACAACCGACAAAAAGAATCAGCAAAACGATCAATCCAAAATATTTGTTCATAAAACACTCTGTTTAAATCTGTTTAAAATGGTTAAAACATCATTCAAGAAAATTATTGCACATTATCTGCCGTTTTGACGAAAAGTAAAACGGCAGATAAACACATAACGATATTGTACGTAAACAATAATGTTACGGAACCGGAGTTGTTTCACCGCCGTTAATCGAACCGATTTCCGCCCAAACACCATAACTAAATGTTCCGGTACTGTCATAAGGAGTTGCCGGCGGAGCATCGGGAGTTTGAGCGGTTACGGAACGGCTTAGGTTGGCGGTGTTGATGGAATCACTGATAAACCGTGTTGACGCATCCAGCAGAGAAACATTGACTCCGCCCGGATGATTACTACTCGCAGATACCCATGCTTTATGCCAGTCACTATGGCAGCTAGGACTGTTGGGAGGTAAAAGAGTATAAAAATAAACAGGATGGACGTAATTATCCCAAGCGCGGCGTCCTAAATTATGATCGGCATCGTTAAGACAAGCTTGAGTTGGGCTTTTAAATTCGTTACCAGGTCCTCTGAGATTCAAACAATCTTGCGGAGCGGAACTATAATGTGAAGTTACACCGGTTGCTATTCGCATTTTGTAATTTCCTCCAATATTTCCGCCTTGCCCGTCACCGATAATACCTTCACTGAACATCACCGTATTACTGGTTCCATCTGTAATACGCTCAAAACCTCCGAGAAATTTACCAGCCTGAAGCCAACTTCGAGACATTGGGAATTGTGTTTCAGGATTAACATCACCTATTGTTCCAGATGTTCCGGTTGCGGTTTGGAGTGCGTCATATCCTGCCAAATCACCGCGACTACCGCGATAACTTGTATGCGTACACATTGTGTCGTTCCATAAATTAATATTGGAATCAGAAGGACACAGTAAAGTACCAATCTTCACGTGCCCTTCAACTTTAGAGAACAACCACCCAGAACTAAACACAAGATTGGAATAAAGTGTGGATTGTTCGCTGAAGGGAAGAAGTAGGGTTAAGGCACTACCTCTTCCAATGTTTTTTGACACGTAAATTGGATCGAAAGACGATGCCGGAAAACGATTATTGGCATCGTGAAAATTGTGTACCGCCAGAGAGAGTTGTTTGATGTGATTGGTGCATTGTACTCTCCTCGCGGCTTCACGGGCTGCTTGAACTGCCGGCAACAGAAGTGCGATTAACACACCGATGATCGCAATCACCACAAGAAGTTCGACTAACGTAAAGCCGAAAGGTGAAGAACGAACAAAAGTTATGAAGTTTTCAGAAAAGGATTGAGAAGGTGGACACTCTCCATTATCCATTCTTAACTCTTCACTTATACATCCCCCCCTCTGATTTTTCCATTTTAACATGGATGTTTTCCTTATAATTTCACCCAAATTCTTCATCGTTATGCTCCTTAATTTTATAGGTTTCTTTGAAATAACCGTGATATGCTTGCCTCTACAACACGACAAATATTACATAACATGGATCAATTATTTTTAATTTTAACAAGGAAAATTTAGAAGTCAAAGAAAATATTTCTTTTTCTGATATTTCAGTGGAATTTTTCTTAGTATTCAGAGTCAGGTTATTAATTTAGGTAGATTTAGGTAGATTGGGTTATCGGAAAAAGGGGTATTCCCAAAAGGATTGTCATCGTATTCTTCTTTAGTTTTCAATTTTATTTTATTCAGAGGTTTTGATATAGTGATCTCAAAACTTCCGGTTTTACTTTTTTATGAACGAACCGACACCAAAACGAGGCACAACCAAATTACGAAAGCATCGCGAAAATTTAACGCACCAAAAGTGGTGTTTGTGGGAGATCGCGGGATGATGAAAAACCCGCAACAACACGAATTATCCGAAGCCGATTTTGATTTTATTACGGCGTTGACGAAAACACAAATCGAAAAATTGATCAGGCAAAACCGGTTGTTGCTCTGAATTATTGCGATGATAAATTGAAACGATTAAAACTTGACGGTTGGATTGAGTTGCGTTTATCAGAGGAAAAACGAGAAATTGAGTTGGTTGAAGATTCGGTAAAGTTAGAGGAATCTTCACGTCTTGATGGATGTTACTGTTTGACAACAAGTTTAGCGTCGAATGAGTATGATAAGGAATTTGTTCATTCACGTTACAAAGATTTAGCGATGGCGGAGAATGCGTTTCGGACATGCAAGACGGGACAATTGGAATTACAACCAATTTATGTACGAAAAGAAGGACGGACACGAGCGCACGTGTTTGTGGTGATTATTAGTAAGGAAATTGAGGGAGAATTGAGGTGAGTTGGATAAAACGGTTGAGGAGAGACTAAAATTATTGGCAACACTCTGCACTATCCGCATTCAAGTTACCAAGACCGAGAAACACCCAATCATCATCAACCGTGTTCCTGAACTGCGAGAAGACTTTCAACAACTTTTTCAACTCACCAACAGCCCCAATCCCGAAATACTTCTGTCTGGAAAACCAACGACTCCCAGAACCAGAAAAAAACGAAAAAAACTGTGGACAATAAAAAAATTAAAAAATCTTGACCTAACTCGAATGAGAACAAATCCTTAGTGCAAAAATTCTTGGAAAACAAATAAGGAACATCCGTTACAACATTCAACCGGAAAATATTCGGACAATCAGTCATGTTTTTTTGATACAAATTTGATTAAAAACCATTGCCGATACGGATCGTTTCGCGATTGATTTTTTCAAATTCTTCCGGCGGAATTTTCAACAGAACACGGTCATAACTTGTCAATCCGTTACATTCCGATTCAACATCAACGAGTTGGTGAAACACTGCTCCGGCAAGTCCTTGTTCCCGAATCAAACGCCGTAACTCTTCATGTAACATCTGGTAACGTTTGAATAATGTTTCGGAATCAGGAACATGTTGGAATCCCCAAGTGTCCGGAGTCCAGAGATTTTCTTCGGGCGGAACCAATGTAAATCCCCCAAAAGAACCAATCACCGAAGCACGATGCGGATTGGGTTTCGGCATTTCAGGACCGGGAAACCGATGCGAATCGTTCAAATGTCCCGCCCCAACATCAATCCAACCACCAGCACCATTCACAAGCCGTGACGGATCAAGCTTATTGACCATCTCAACATATTTTTCAGTATGATGTTGTCCGGCTCCTTCGTTGAAAATCGTCCAGAGAACAATCGAAGGATGAAACGAAAACGATTGAATCATTTTTTGTAACTCTTCTTGGAATTGAGTTTGTGCATCGGGAGTTCGGTTTTCTCCGCTGGGCATGTCCTGCCAAACAAGCATTCCGAGCCGGTCACACCAATAATACCAACGTGCCGATTCTATCTTGAGATGTTTACGAATCACATTAAATCCAAGCGATTTTGCAACACGAATATCCATACGTACCGCATCATCAGATGGCGGAGTGTATAAACCGTCCGACCAATATCCTTGATCAATAACTCCCATTTGAAATAATGTTCTACGATTCAGACGTATTCGTGAAAAACCTTGTCGGTCTTGGGAAATGTCTATTTTTCGAAACGCACAGTAACTGCCAATCTGATCAACCGGAACATCCTTATCAAGAAGACAAATACGGAATTGATAAAGATGCGGCGAATCCGGTGACCAAGGTTTTAACGTGTTTTTGTCGAAACACATTAAAAGAGGACCTTCGCTGCCGCCAAAAGCCTCCGCAACCATTTCGTCGCCATCAAAAGCCTCCGCTGTTACAGTTAAATCTTTTCGCGGTTTGTCCACCACAGGAAAAATCGTTACAACTCCTGTGTCATAATCCGGCAGAAAATGAACGTTTCGCAAATAATCTGCCGGAACAGGTTCAAGCCAAACTGTTTGCCAAATACCGGTCACCGGTGAATACCAGATTCCTGACGGATTTGTTGATTGCTTGCCGCGCGGCTGTTTACCGTGATCGGTCGGGTCAAAAACATGAATAATCAACTCATTCGCACCTGCCTGAGTATCTTTGAGATAATCCGTAATATCGAACGAAAATGCATCATAACCGCCGCGATGTGTTCCCACCTGACGACCATTGACCCAAACAACCGTTTCCCAATCAACCGCTCCAAAATGGAGAAGAATCCGTTCCTCCTTCAACCAGTCTTCAGGAAGCGTAAAAAACCGGCGATAAACAATTCGTTCAAAAAATCCGCTAACACCCGAAAGAGTCGAACCAATAGGAAATGGAACTAAAACCTGCCCATCGTAACGATTTGAGTCTGTAGTATTCAATGAAACCGGTCGGTTCCCGTCTTTCCAATCCCAAAGACCATTCAGATTGAACCATTTTTTTCGTACTAAATTAGGTCTCGGATATTCAGGATGAACCTTATCAGGCGAAACATCTTTTCCCCACGGTGTTTTCAGAAAATGAATACGCGGCGAATGACCGGCGTTCATCGGCAATACCGCTACTCCGCCTTGTTGAATCAATTGTTGCGCAACAATAAACGATCCAACATACAGAAAAAAAATAATGAAAATAATGGTTCGTATTATAAGCATCCTTATCCTATACTTCCGGTAATTGTAATTTTAATGCTTGACTTTTCGTAACTAGACGTAACCGCAACAGTAATCATTCCGCCTCACCATTGAATAACCGCTTCAATCGGAAAATGATCCGTTGGGTAACGATTATTTCGTTGTGTTCGGATAATTTTTGACGAAACCGTTTTCAACGGAGCGGAAACAAAAATATAATCAATTTTTTCCTGACCGGGAGATTTGAAATTGTTGAAGGTTCCGACTTCTGTTGCGTCGGGATTGGCAACTCGAAATGTGTCGATTAACACAAACGGCGATTTAATTTCCGTATTGTCCAGAGTCATCGAATCGCCTTGCATATACCGAATTGCCGGACTTTTTTCACCGCAATTGAGATCGCCCATTGCCGCAACCGGTATTTCCTTGTTTTTTCGTACAGCAATACGTTCCATTAACAATTTGGCACCGCGTTGTCGGGCTTCTTCGCTCAAATGGTCGTAGTGAGTGTTATAAACGTAAATTTTGTAACCGGTTTCTTTTCCGTTTTTGAGTTCGTGAAAGAGTCCAAAAGTTACGCAACGCGGGCAGCCGGCTTTGGGATCCGTTTTTGAACCGGGGATTTCAGGTGTTTCGGAAAGCCAAAAAGTTCCTTGATCCTTTTCATCAATTTTCCAACGTTCTTTTTTCCAAAGGATCAACATGGCTTCGCCTTTTTCCGGTGTTTTTTCGCGAGAGAGCCATAACGAACCATAACGCGGCATTTTGGAAATAATGTAATCAACCTGATTGTATTCCGGTCGCGGATCGACAACTGTTTCCTGCGAACCGACGAAATCATAGGAACCTTCGGCGATGACATCGGTCAAAAAATCTTTCCGGTTTGACCAAGAATTTTCACCATCCTTAGCGGTTGATTGCCGAACGTTAATTGACAAAATACGAATCGGTTCCGATTCTTCGGCAAACACTCCCCAAGAAACGAACAGCAAAACAGCAAAAAAATAAATAGTTCTCATTGTAAAATTCCTTAATTTGAAAATACGTTTGAAATTGAAAATACGTTTGAAAATACTCCTCCGCGCACTAATCTTCGATTATTGTTCAACAATTACAGTCTTTGATGGCAAAAGGACTGTAATAATATTCTTCGAACTCTTCGGCAGAAAGATTAACAGCATCACGTTCAGGTTCGCCGCTTGGAGGAAGTTTATTATTACTTAAATTAAAACGCCGAAGTATTTCAACAATCCGTTCCGAGCGCGAAATATCAGTGGATTTTTGTTCCGGTTTTCCGGCGTCCTGAACGGCGATACTCCAAAATGTTAAAGAGTTTGCCGGTTCGGCTTCGGCTGCCCAAACTCCAATCCGGCTTCGATCCAAACCGGAGATTTCCAATTGTTTCCATTTCGCCGGATCAAGATATTCCTGAACAGAATGAATCCGACCAAGTTCCCGAAGAACCTTTGCAAGAAAATATTGCGCACGAAAACGTTGAATTGGTACAGATATTTGTGATGCCGCTGTTTCACTCCATTCCAGAAGACGAAGCCCAAGTTCGGTGTTACCGGTTTTCAACGCTGTCTTGCCAAGAATACGAAACTGAATTGCCAATGATTCTGCCAAGTCCGGTTCAATAGAAATTGTTTCAAGAATTTCTCCGGCACGGTGCAGAAAGACATCATGATTCTTTCCGGCGGTCAAACGGCTTAACTCAAAAAATGCCCACGATTGTCGCAACGGAAACGAAAAAGATTCTGCAATTGTTTGGGCTTCCGGTAATTGTTTCAGCAACACCAAACGCTTAGCTAATGCCAAATTTCCCCAATCACGGTAATCTTTATCAGAAAATGTTTCAAGAAATAATTGGGCGTTATCAAGTTGCTCATTTTCGGCGAGTTCAATAAATTTTGCAATAAAATTGTATCGGTTGAGTTCCGAATCAAACGGTTTTTCGATCACTTGAACCAATTCAATTGCTTTTTCGAGATTACCGTTTTCTAGCAGAGATTGGGCGAGCCGACCTACGGACGACATTGATTTTGGATCAACTTCAACCATTGTCCGAATAAAACGCAACAAATGTTCGGTCTTATTTTCCTGAACTGCGCGGAATGCCAACCGGAACAATACCTGACGTTTTTCGCTAAGATTGGGGATAAGATTGATATTCGCCAATGCGTTGTCAATCAAACCGGCTTCAACTTGTACTTCTGCAAGTTCCGCAAGAACCAACGATTTTGCCATTGGATTGGACATCAATTCTGCTGCCGTTAATGTTGCATCAAACGGAGTAATCATCATTTTTTCCGACTTATGTTGTAACAGCCGATTTTTACCAACCACAAAACACACAATAGTTGTCTATTTTATCAAACGCTGGAACATTTATCAACTATTAGAACATTTCGTTTAAATAGTCCGCAGATTTTCGCTGATTATTTTTAAAAAGTTTGGTAATCTATCAGGGAACTTCTAAAAACTCGTTTTTTTATTAACCACAGAGGACACAGAGTTCACCGAGGGAATATTTTTAAAAAATTAAATTTTGATTTAAATCTCTAATTTTTACTTTAATAAATTGTAATATATTAGTGAAATTTTTTTTGAATTGGTTTACTGTTGGAAATTACAAGGTAGGCAACTAACAGATAGGCGACCTTTCGCCGAAAGGTTTTAAATAATACAATACAATAAACCCACTGTCGCAACGGTTGGGCTTAGTATTGTGTTGTACGCCGTGAGTTTTTCATTTCCGTCCGTCAACAGGGGCAAGTCGGTTATCGCCGTATTGTTTATTGTTTATTGTTTAAAACGTTTCGGCGAAACGTTGACAACCTTTGGAGTTCCACTGGAAACAATTTGACGAAAATTCCGCTGATATATTGCAATAAATTTAAATGATGTTTTGATTCAAATTAAAATTTTCTCTGTGTTCTCTGTGGTTAAAATTAATTTTTTGAGATTCCCATCAGTGAAATGAGTACCTCTAAAAATTCAATATTTCATCAGAAAATTATTCGTTAGTCCTTATTTTTCAATTATGAAAAAATTAGCAAAACTGAATTTTTAGAGGCACACCTCAAAAAGGTAAACAATGTTTCTGAAAAAAGTCGAAAAAATTTTTGGTGCTTAAAAACAAGGTTTTTTGTAATCTATCAGTGGAATTTTTGTCAATTTATTTACCAATGGACTCCCAAGGCAGCCAGCGTTTCGCCGAAACGTTTTCACCCACCGTTGGTCGGCGTACTCGCCGACTTGACCTTGTTGACGGACGGAAATGAAAAACCAACCGTGTACAACACCATAACAAAAACAACCGTTGCGA
>JAITBS010000168.1 GCA_031283515.1 Planctomycetaceae bacterium | reverse complement strand
CTGCCGAAGCGGAAAAGCCTGTAGCCGAACAACCAGCAGCGGATGCACCCAAAGCCGAAGAGAAACCAGCACAATAAAACTACTTCGGTATTTAATTTTTGAAACGCTGAGACCCGAAGTGTTACAATTCGGGTCTTTTTTTATGCTTTCGGTATCACCATGTAATGTTGTTCCGTTCGCACAGAGATAAACGAAATATAGGATTGCAAGTAATCTATCAGTGGAAGATTCGTCAATTTGTTTACCAATTGACTCCAAAGGTCGCCAACCTGTTAATTGCCTACCTTGTAATTTCCAACTGTAAACAAATTCAAAAATATTCCACTGATAGATTACAAAAATAATAATTCCGCTGAAATAGTACAAAATTTGATCATTAAATAAACATCACTCGAATAACTGCCTAAAGTATATCTGTATCATCTGCGGACAGAAAATTTGTGGACTATTTGAACGAAGTTTTTGAGCAGTTAATAAATATAGACAATTATATCCTGATTCTACTTGCAATGGAAATAATTTTCGACTACAATGGGCGGATAAATAATTTTCTTAACGTCATTGTTAAGATGTTATCCGTTTTGCAACCATTTTTTGTTTGCCGGTTTATATTACTTTAATGGAACAATGTTTATAATCCGGTTAGAATTTATTTTTCAAAACTTAATCCCCAAAACAAACGTATGAAAACAATTCGATTTTTAATGGTGTTTGCGGTTATGGCAGTGAGTATTTCCGTGCTTTTTGCTGTAGAAATAGAGAAACAGACCTTACCGCCGGTCAGTCAATTAGCGTCCGAAAATTTACAGGAACGTGAAAATGCCCAACAAGATTGGCAGAATTATTGCCGTTCTCTTGGTACTGATTCGAAACTCCGCCAGACGGCATGTGAGGAAATGCTCAAAGTTATCAAAACAAAAGAGACACCGGTTGAAGCCCAAATTTGGCTGATTCGCCAACTTGGAATTGTCGGTAATGACAATGTTGTTGCTGAAATTGCAACATTTCTTAGCCATGACAATTTTCGTATTCGCGACGAAGCGGCAAGAGCTTTAGTCAATATTTCCGGTAACAAAGCCGCAGAAGCATTGAAACATTCCGGTTCACAACTCGCTAAAGACGCATTGGTACAACTCAATTCCGACCGCGATATTCTCAAGAAAACCGGTAACGAAAATACATTGCCTCAAGGATTGCCTTACGCCGACGAATCTGTTGTAACAGCATGGATGAAAAAATATGATCAACTCAGTGATTTTGAAAAAGCCCAAACGCTTGCCGGTTTAACGATACGAAAAGATAAACAATATCTTGCCTATGCCGTCAATGCCTTGAAAAGCAATGACGAATTACTTCGTAATGCCGGTATTCTGGCGATGGGTGCCTTGGGCGGAGTTCAGGAAATTCCGTTACTTCTTGAGCAGGCGTTCAACGGAACCAACAAAGAACTGGCGAAAAATATTTTGTCACGAATAGTTGATAAAGGTTTTGATGAAGTGTTGCTTGAACGTCTCAAAACAGAAAAAGATACCGGACAATTTGAAGTGATTGCCGATATTTTGAGCAGACGTTACAACAATTCGCTCTTACCGATTCTTTTGGAACGCGCCAAAGCAACCGATACACAAAATCGTTTGGCGTTAATCCGAATTGCCGAAAATCTTGCAACAAAAGAAAATGTCAGTGATTTTGTTGATGTTTGGGAATTGATTACCGATCGCGGTCAACGCGATCAGGCGGAACAAATTATTGCCCGTCTTGTCAATGGTGATTCCGAACCGGTGTTGAAAAAACGTACAGAAAAAAATTATGCGGATATGTTTTCGTTGCTTGGTCGAATTGGTGACGAAAAATCAATTAAAGAAATTACTGATCGCGTATTCAAACGCCCGCTTGATTCGGGAATGTCCGCAACTCCCGAATTAACGGCTGCGGCGTTAAGAGCGATGTGTAATTGGCCCGACGGACAAGTTGCCAACGATTTACTTCGTGTTGCGGAAAGTAAGGATTTTTCTGATGCAGACCGAATTGCTGCTCTTCGTGGTTTTGCGCGGGTGATATCGTTGCCCAATGACCGGATCAAAATTAAGATTAACGATAAAGAAAAAATCGCATTACTTGTCAAAGGTTTTGATCAGGCAATTCGTATTGATGAGAAACGTTTGATTATTCAGCGTGCCGGTCAGGTTCGACATGCGGATTCGTTGAAATTCATATTACAATATTTCGACAATACGGAACTTCAGGATACGGTTATTCATTCCGTTCTCGATCTGGCACACCACACCGATTTACGGCGTTCCAATAAAGAAGACTTCGTTACGGCGTTGGATAAAGTTATTGCCGTAACAAAAGATCAGGGACTCCTCGACCGCGCAAAACGCTATAAAGATAATTTCTAAACGAAAATTAAAAACAAATATATTTCAGGTATTCATTTGATTGATTTTTTATTTACTGAAATGTTAATAAATGAGATAGGTGAACACGGATTCTTAACGGAGTCAACATCGGAAAACCCGATTTTATCAACGTATTGAATTTGTTACAAAACATAAATGTTATGAATACCTAAAATATAACCTGCCGTTTCGATTATTCGATGTCGCTCAAGGAAAAACTTAAAACTGTATTACTTCGAACCGGAGCACTACGTTTGCGGCAAATGATGTTGCCTCAATCGGCAGTGATTCTTGCTTACCATTCCGTTACAACGGATTGGAAAAAGCAATCCGATTATATCAATCGCGGAATCACAACCGACGCTGACCGGTTCAAAGAACAGATGCGCATTCTTCGGGAAGAATACAATCCTGTAACACTCAATGAAATTGCCGGATGGCTTCAAGGAGTACAGTTATTGCCGCCGCGTTCTGTTGCTGTTACATTCGATGACGGTTTTGCAGATAACTATTATGTTGCTGCTCCGATCATGGAACAATACGGTATTTGCGGAACTGTTTATTTAACGGTTGACGCGGTTCAACGTCAGGAACTTCCTTGGTTTTGCCGAACCGCTTTTTTGTTTCAACAAGCCGGAAACCGAAAAACCGTTTTAACTGATCCGGAAACAAAAAAGACATGGAATCTGGGAATCCCAAAAGAAAACCGCGAAGCGTTTGTTTGTTACAGTTATCCGTGTGCAAAATTAGTCGGAGAGGAATTACGAAATTATATTGAAAAACTTGAGACGTGGTTTGGTTTCCGTCTCGACCAAAGCAACATTCAAGGAATGATGACCTTCGAACAAGCACGTGAACTTCAACAACATGGTCATATCATCGGTAATCATACTTTTTCGCACGGTAATCTTGCACATATTCCGCAAGAATCATTGTATCGGGAAATTGCCGAAGCAAATGAAATTCTGGAACAAGAAATAGGAGAACCGGTTGAGCATTTTTCGTATCCGCATCCTTGTCTTGATCCGCAATGGAATAATGTAACACTTGCTGAAACGGAAAAACTTAATTATAAAACCGCCGTGTTGACAAGTTTTGGTTTGGTTACACGCCGTTGTTTGCCTTTACTGCTGCCCAGAATTATGATCAGTAATCCGAATAATAAAGAATTTCGCTGGAAACTCGAAACCGCTTTGGCAGGAATCCAAACGTGAAAAAAAATATCGTGTCAAAAATTGTTCACAAAATATCCGCTTGTTTGTCTTTGTTACGGCGCGGGCGTTTTTTTGTATTGGTTCAAGTATTTTCTGAAGCATTTATTCCTGCACGTTTTTTCGGTTTGAATAAACACATTTTTTATAATTTGGCACGCGACAAACAATTATCTGTACCGAATATTGATGAAATAAATATTACTTTAGGTACGGAAACATCGGTTACGGAGATTGTTCGTGATCTTTATTCGGGCGATTCGAAAACGTTGAAGTTTTATGAGAGTTTTTATCGTGACGGTATTGAGGCTTGGGCTGCACGATCCGGCGATAAGGTAATCGGTGTCGTTTGGCTTTATACTGCTTATTATCTCGCTAATTGGGAAGGTTACAATGCTTGGCTTTTGCAAATTGAAATCGAACCAACGGCAAAATTTGTTGCCAATGTATTTGTTGATCCTTCATGGCGCGGACGAAAAATTTTTCCTGCAATCATTAGTCATTGTGCTTCAGTTTATTGCGACAATAAATTTTATTCCTGTGTTGATGAATCAAATGTTACTTCAATCAAAGCGCATGAACGGATTGGTTTCCGGTGGTGTGCTGTTGCTTATTATATTCGTTTTTTTCAGAGAACTTATTGTATCTTTTTAACCGGTCAAAGTAAAAAGGATAGGAGATGGCGTTGTTTTCGGTTACGGCGAGGTGAGGCAGTTTCTGTTTCAATTTCAGAACAATGAATACACGATTAATTACAACAGAAGAAGAACTTATTTCCTGTAAAGATTCTTGGAATCATCTTGTTCGGGAAAATTCTGAAACCAATGTTCCGTTTTTTTCATGGGATTGGTTTTATCGTGCATGGCTTCATTTTGGAAAACCAGCCCGTCAACAACTCGCTGTTGTTATTGTTGAAGACGGAGATCAACTTGTTGGTCTTTTGCCGTTGGTTTTCGGCTCAAAAAAATCAACCGGAATTACTTACCGGACACTCGGTTTTTGTAACGTCGGAATTATCCCGCGAAATACCGCCTATTGGTTGCCGGACAGAAATACTGATTCCGTCTTTCAGGCAATCACTCACCAAATCTTTTCCGTGAAACAAAAATGGGATGTTTTGGAATTGACCAATATTCCTCAAGAAACTCTTTTTCATAACCATTGGTTGAAAGAACATTCGGGAATAGCGGTTATTCAGACGAAAGGTCTTTCATCACCTTTTGCGCAGTTTGAAGGTTTGACGTATGATCAATATTTTTCCAAATATGGTAACAAAGATGCACGGCGCCGTTTCAAACGAAATACCGAACGATTTGCTGCCGAAAACAAACGTTGGGAAATGACAATATTCGAATCGGTCAACGATATTCAACAAGGTATTGATTCGGCACTTACTGTACGAAAAGAAAGTTGGAAAGGAGCATTTAGCAATGATGCGTATATTCGGTTTTACCGCGAACTTTTTGATGAACTGGCGCATCGGCATGAAGTGTTGATTCCGATTTTGATGTTGGATGATATTCCGATTGCGGCGGAATTTATTACCGGTTGTAACGATTGCTACTTTCTGCACACAAATGATTATGATTCACGATTTCGTGAAACATCACCGGGAATTTGTCTGCTTCATAATGTTTTAATAACAGCATTTGAACGTCATTGGAAAATGTTCGATTTTACCGGCGACGATTATGATTACAAAAAAGATAGTAATACCGGTATTCGTTATCACTCAACGTTTCAGATATTTCATACCGGTTTTAAGTCACGGTTTGTTTATTCTGCCAAAACGTTTTGGTTGCCGTTTATTCGTAAAGTCTTGGGAAAATCGGAACCGGATGATTTCATTGCCGAAATGAAATGGTTTTAACTGTTCAGAAATACTTTTAACTTTGTAATATATCAGTGGAATATTTATTTTTTCTTCTTCACCCCGAAGGGGTGGTATTTTCATAACCGTAGGTCAAGCGCAGCGCGACCTACGGTCAACGCCTCACCTTAACATCGCCTGAAAGGCGAAACTAAACGATTCGGATTGTACAACCCAACGATGATTAAAATTCTGTCTTTCAGACAGAGGAATGTTCGTTGTACGAGTCCGCAGGTCGATGACCTGCGGTTATGAAAATCGCACCCCTTCGGGGTGAAAATCGAAAAACCAAAATGCCGCTGATAGATTACTTAACTTTTAATCAACAACATATTTTTATGTCTAATCATCAATATAAATCCATAACACTGTTTACGATTAAGTTCGTAATTTTGAATACAATTATTACATTAGTTACTGTTCTAGGCGGATTATTTCTGATACCGACAGGAGAGGTTTCCTTGTTTTGTTCATCCGTAACCGCTCAAGAAACCGTAGCGAATATTCCTGAATTTATTAAACTTGAAGGACATGCCGGTTATGTAACATTTGCTGCATTTTCACCTGATAGTAAAACAGTTGTTACGATAGATAAGAATAATATGGTACGAATTTGGGATGTACTGACGGGAAAAGAATTACAAAAATTTTCAGGACATACCGATTTTGTGTTGTTTGCTGCATTTTCCGGCGACGGCGAAACGGTATTCACCATTGCAAGAAATAATGATAACGTTGCACGAATTGTGAATACGTCAACAGGAAAAGAATTACAAAAATTCAAAGGACACAGCCGTTATCTATTTTCCGCCGTGTTTTCGCCCGATGCTAAAATGGTTGCAACAGCGAGCGGAGACAGAACCGCCCGAATCTGGGAGGTGTCAACAGGAAAGGAATTACAAAAACTTGAAGGTCATACTTATTCGGTTTATTCTGTTACATTTTCCCCTGACGGAAAAATGGTGATCACCGCAAGCGGAGATAATACCTCACGAATCTGGGATGTGCCGACGGGAAAAGAGTTACATAAACTTGAAGGAGATACCGGATGGGTATATGCCGCTGCGTTTTCGCCCGATTGTAAGATGGTTGTTACGGCAAATGAAGATAAGAGTGCGCGAATTTGGGAAACAGCAACAGGAAAAGAATTACAAAAACTCGAAGGACATACAGATGTGGTACGTTCCGCAGTATTTTCACCTGATGGAAAAACGGTGCTCACCGCAAGTATGGATAAAACTGCACGGATTTGGGATGTAGAAACGGGAAAAGAATTACAAAAACTCGAAGGGCATCCTCAATCTCTACGTTCCGCAACATTTTCTCCTGACGGTAAAATGGTTGTTACTGTTTGTATTGATAATACCCCACGAATTTGGAATATCCTCTCTGATAAGTAAATAAAGCGTTATGTATTTATTGTACTTTTATTTATTACACGTTAAAATTCGGTTTTATAAGAGCAATATTTTTGTATCTTTTATTTGAAATCCGGTAAATTCTGTTTATCTTGCCAAAAAACAAAAACCGAATTGCCAAGTGTAATGAGTATAATTTATTGATATTTATTTGTGGGCAATATTGCCTTTACATCTTCAATTGTGATCATTTTAGTTGTTTCGTCTTGCATGAGGTGTTCGTCAAAAAGTTGGTCGGCGAGGTTTGCCATACTTCCGGCGTTACCGAATTTCGGGTCGCGTTTTAAGTGTTCAATAATTTCACACAACGGCTTCTCCGCTTCTGAGTTTAATGTGAACTTCTTTTGAGCAAGACGTTTGCATAAAATTTGTAAACATTCTTCCGTTGTGTAATCAGGAAAATGAACAATTAATTGTTCCGGAAAACGTCGTGATAATCCTGCATCGGCGTTCATCAATTCTTTCATGGGTTCGGGATAGCCCGCCAGAATCGTAAAGACGCGCGCATATTTTGTTGCGGTTGTCGCCTGAACAATTTGCGCTATCACTTCTTTTGCAAAACTATCTTGGTCATGCCGATTGTAAAGATTATGAGCTTCGTCGATGAATAAAACTTTGCCTTCTTCTCTTGCTTT